>DASVVZ010000036.1:0-23317 GCA_036389875.1 Pyrinomonadaceae bacterium | reverse complement strand
TGGTCTAGCTCGAACTTAGGGTTCTCGATTGTGCCCCAGTCGTGCGTCGCCGAGTACATGGGGAAGCAGGGCGCGAGCGTGCCGTCCGTGCGAATGATGAGCGAGTTCTGGCCGGCGCGGCAGTCCCAGGGGGGAACTTCGCCGCGCATGAGGCGCTTCATGTCCTGCATGTGCTTGGACTGGTTGACCATCTTGTAGCCATCGTTGTGGCGCTTGGCATCTAGATAATCAAGCAGGTCGTCCACCTTGCTCCAATCGTCCGGCGTCAGGTAGGTGCTGTTCTCGTCCAGATGCTTGAAGTGCGTCTGCTCCATCATCGGCGACTCGTTGATGTGATAGTCTGTGGCGATGCCGTTGTCGTGCGCTATCTCCGTCAGCTCCTTCACGTCGTCCATGTTGATGCGAGTGATGTTGATATTGAACATCACTGTGTAGCCGTAGTGATGCTGGCGCTTGACCAGATAGTCGAAGTACGGACGAATCGGCTCAAGGGCTTTAGGCAGCGCCTTCCGGTCTTTGACGGAATCAACGGCGAGGTTGACGGTCGCAATGCCCGCGTCGCCCAAGCGGTCAATGACTTCGGGCTTCATCAATCGCCCGTTCGTGGGCAGGTACACGAAGATGTCCTTCTTGGCGGAGTAGTGAACGATCTTGTGTATGAAGCCGGGGCGCAGGAGCGGCTCGCCGCCCATCAGGGCCAGCACGCGCGAGCCTATGGAGTGCAGCCAGTCAATCGAACGCTTGGCCGTGTCTTCGGTCATGCCCTTGACCTTGTTGTTGTAAGACCAGCAGTAATGGCAGTCCAGATTGCACTTCCACTCCGTGAAGAGGTAAGGGATGATGGGGCGCAGCTCGCCTTTGTGCCAGAGCGATTTGAAGTAGGGCGAGCCCCAGGTCTTCCACGTGCGTATGGCGTTGAGCTTCTGATATTCCTTCCTGCTCATCGCCTGTGGGTCTGCATGAATCGGGTAGGGCGGCTCAGGCAATACTTCCGGCTCAGGCTTTGCCTCTAAAGTGGTTTTCGTCTGCGATTTGTAGAGTATCTGATGAAGCTTGGGGTCGATGCGAAAGGGCGGGGGCGCTGCCGTGGCCTCAGGCTGTACTGTCCCGACCCGCTCCTGAATTTCTGCCATGTGGTCTCCTTTCAACTGCTCTCAATTCTTCTGGTGAGTGGTGTGAGCTGCTGAAAGAGCATCTGACCGGAAAGAGGCTCTTTCTTCCAAGCAGTCCACCCAGTTAAGGTTTAAGGGAGGAGGCCCGACCGCGAAGCGCACAATGGCCGAGTCCTTCAAGATTACAGCGCGGCCCTGTTGTTAAAGAATCTGTCGGCCGGGCGGGAGGTTGTGTCGAGGATGCCCCTCCTGCCGCCCGTACAATCCGATGTCTGAAACCGCGATGCGAATATTGGCCGATTTCTCATGGAATTTCAAGTGATTCGGAGCACTTTCGCCGCAGCCCCCCGCGCGCCGCTGCCATTGCCGTAGCCCGCTCTATGACTGTAAGCTTCTGTCGCAAAGGAGCAATGAAGAAGGTTTGGCTGCACAGGCAGAGCCTATTACCACGGCAGGACTCAGACCCGAACTCTTCGCGGAGCCGGGCGCACTCGCGCCGGGCCGCACCGCTCTCATAATCCTTCTGGCGTTAATGGTGCTCGCCGGCCTCTGGCTACGGGCCGCGGGGCTCGGTGCTGAGGCGCTCAGCGAAGACGAGCTTAATAAGCTTGAGGCCGTGGCGGATTATAGAGCCAACGGGCTGACCGCCGCCAACGGCGAGCACCCTTTCCTGATGAAGGCGCTGCAAACCGTCAGCATCATGGCGGCGGAGAAGTGGAACGGAAGCTCTCTGGTCGCATCGCGTCCGGCTGAGTTTGGCATCTCCACGGAGGCGGCGCTCAGGATACCGTCAATCCTCTTCGGCTCGCTCGCCGTGATAGTCCTTTACCTTTTCACGCTGGAGCTGTTCGGCGGCGAGGTCGCGCTCATGGCTGCCGCGCTCTGGGCCTTTGACCCGACTGCCATCGGCTTCAACCGCATAGCCAAAGAGGACACCTTCGTCCTCTTCTTCTTTCTGCTGGCCAACGTCTTCTGGCTCAAGAGCCAGCGTGTGGCGGAATCCGGCAAGGGAAATCCTGAGCCGCTATACTGGGCGACGGCCGCCGCCTACGGCGCGATGATGGCGTCGAAGTACGTGCCGCACCTCTTTGCCGTCAGCATCAGCTACAACTACATCTTTCAGGGCATACCGGAGGCGAGGTGGCGGCTGGGTAAGAAGCGCTTCTTCATCTTCTTCGCGGTGATGGGGCTGGTCTTTCTAGTACTGAACCCGACCATACTGCTTCCGGCTACGTGGCGGCAGATGCTGGCCTTTGCCAGCTACAAGCGCATAGGCCATGACGGCTACGAGTTCATGGGAAGGGTCTACAGCCACAAGCTCATGGACTGGCTATACGGCGTGCCCTGGTATTTCTATTTCGTCTTCATGTGGGTGAAGCTGCCCGTGCTGACCATCCTCTCTTTTCTGGCAGGGCTGCCGGTTGTGATTCGTAAGCGTGTGGGCGACGGGCGGTTCTTTCTCTTCTTCTGGGTGCTGATAGGCTTTATCCCGTTCATGTTTTTCGGCGGCAAGTTCACGCGCTACTTCACGCCTGTTCTGCCGGTGGTGCTGATAGTCGCTGGATTGGGGTTGCAGCGCGCTTCGCGCTTTGTGACCGGGCCGCTTTCCGCTAACGAGGGCGTCAAAGCTTCCTTGCGCGCGGCTTTGTATGGACTGGTGATTCTAGCCTCCGGCGTGACCTCCTTGATGGCTGCGCCGCACTACAGGCTCTACACGAACAGCTTCGGCGGAGGCGCGGAGCGGGCCGGGAGCTTTTTCCCGCAGGACGAGTTCTACGACGCCGCCATACGTGACACCGTGGCCGAGATTGCGCGACGCGCAAGACCCGGAGCGCGCGTCGCCACGGAAACTGTCGGCCTCGCGGCTTACTACGGTGAGCGCGCGGGGCGCGCAGACCTGCATTTCATCTCGCTCTCAGACCATGCGGCGCTAAGCGAGATGACCGAGGGCGACTTCCTCATAGCAGAGCGCGGGAGGCGCTACTTTAGCAACGAGGCTTTGCTGGCGCGCCTCGGACAATCCGTTCGGCCGGCCTTCCGCATCTACGCCGGAGAGGTTCAGGCGGCCGACGTTTACCTGCTGGATCAGTCCTCGCTGGCGATAGTCAGAAGCAGCATGGGCGCTGCAAAATAATCCATGCGGGCCGTCAAAGATTAGCTTGAAGCGAGAAACGGGCGGGAATTTAAGCGGCTATCGGCTCATGGCGTGATTTTGGAAATCCCCGCTGCTTGGGTTATACTGCGCGCCTTCTCTTGAGTTTTGAAGCAGACGGCGCGGGAGTCGCGCCCTTACTACGCGGCAATCAAATTTTTCCCATGCAATAGAAGGAGCTGGAGAGTAACCATGAAAATCAAAATGACCGCGCTTGTGCTGACGCTTGTGGCCATGAGCCTGGTAGCTGCTGCGTGCGGCGGCAAGACCGAGACGACCACGAATACCACGACCACCAGCAACACGACGGCCAACACCAACGCGGCTAACGCCAACAGCAAGCCGGCCGCCCCGGCCAACATGAAGACCCCCGAAGGGACTTTCAAGGTAGCTTACGAGGCGGCGAAGGCTCGAGACATGGAGGCTTTCAAAAAGACTATCTCGAAAGACTACATGGAGATGCTGAAGGGCATAGCGGAACGCGAGAAGCGCACGGTTGACGACATCATCAAAGAAGGCATAGCCAGGAATCCCGTGCCTGAGAAGCCCGAGACCCGCAACGTAGAGCAGCAGGAAGACGGCGGCATCAAGATGGAGTTCATGGACGGCAACAAAAAGTGGCACGTCGTCTACCTGATTAAAGAGGGCGACGACTGGAAGTTCAACTTCGGCCCCGGCTCCGACCTGATAGAAGAACAGGCCGCCGGAAGCGGCAAAGAGGGCTCGGAAGCCGACGCGAAGGGCATGCAGGAGCGGAAGGGCAAAGGCAAGTAAGCCCGCTCTCTCTCTTCAGAGCGCTAAAAGTAAAGGCTCAGGACGGCAAGCTGTGGCTTGCCATCCTGAGCCTTTTTTCCGCACGGCCCGGGCCGCGCCAGAAGGTTTGTGATATGTTGCTTCTCTTACATTTCTAACCAAGAGAGGGGAAGCAAAAGTGAGCGCAGAACTTCCATCGCCGGTCAGGGGATTCAGGGACGATTACAAAGAGGTGTGGCAGGCCTTCACGGAGTTGGGCGATAGTTGCCACAAGGCCGGCCCTCTGGACGAAAGGGCGCGGCGGCTGGTCAAACTGGCGCTGGCCGTCGGCGCAGGGCTCGAAGGCGGCACACACTCTGCCGTCAGGAATGGCCTGTCGGCTGGCCTCACGCCCGAAGAGATGAAACACGTAGCTGTGCTGGCCATCACGACCATAGGCTTGCCCGCCAGCATGCGCGCGCTGACCTGGATAGGCGACGGCCTCAGCCCCGAAGACGACAGCACGTATAAAAGAGATTGAGCCGTTGATTTATCTGAGGATGATTTGTCCGTTCATCATCTGCGTGTTTAATTCGGCGGAAAGAGCGGCCAGGCGCGAGAGGATGCTTTGAGCCTCCGCTGAGTCGGCCGGGCGCGGCAGGTAATCTTCCAGAACTACCGGCAGGACTTCGGCAGAGACGAGCCCGGCGCGGCCGAGCCTGAAACGAAGAATAGCGCTCTCCGTGACTCGCCTGCCCAGCCAGCGCGGGGAATCGAAGGCGAAGTTTCCAAGCGAATAGGCTATAAGGGCGTGGCCCGTGCCCGCAGTCGAGCGCCGCCGTATTACCTCCAGACCCGCGAGCGTGTGAGGGTGATGGCCGAGAACTACATCAGCGCCTGCCTCGACAGCCGCGTGAGCCAGCGAGATTTGTTCTGCGTCCGGTCTATAAGAATACTCGACTCCCCAGTGAAGCGACACGACAACCGCGTCCGCCTCCTTTCCAGCCGAGGTGATCGCGCGCTCAAGCGCCGCGCGTGAGGCCAGGGCAACCGACGGTTCATTATCCCTGAGAGGCTTGCTCGCGGGCGGCGCAATCGCCGTGAAGCTGACGAAGGCGATTCTGATTCCTTTCACCTTCACAATCACAAATGATTCCGCTTCCGCGCGCGTTTGTCCTGCCCCGCTCCATCGCAGGCCGCCCCGCCTGAGATGACGCATCGTTTCAAGCAGGCCGGCGCCGCCGCAATCCATGCTGTGGTTGTTGGCGAGCGACAGCACGTCGAAGCCTGCGCCAGTCAGGGCTTCCAGGTAGCGAGGACTTGCCCTGAAAGCGATTCTTTGCGGGCTGCGCTGGCATCTGGTTGTTACAGGGCATTCCAGATTGCCGAATGACAGGTCTGCGCCCGAGATGACATCACTGACGCGCGCAAACACTACGCGCGCTCCTTCCCGCTCCATCCTTCGCGCGATGCCACGGTCAAGCAGAATATCCCCGACCGCTACCATCTCAATCCCGGTCTCGCTTGGCGCGGCTCCCGAGGCATTCGGTAAAGCGCTAAGTAAAAGGAGAGTGATGAAAAAGCCTGAAGTGAGACTTAAGATTAAGCGCCTGCTGAATAGCTCGGGACGGAGACGGCTCACAGCAGAGACGCAGAGTGTCGCGAGAGGAAAGCGCGGAGAGCTGATTTTCTCAGCGCCCCCTCTGCGACCCTCTGCGTCTCTGCTGTGAACTACTGTTTGCCTTTCACTCAAGCGTTCTGGTAACCAAACCTAATTCGAGTTGATGCGGCGCGGCCTGGCCTGCAAGAGGAAGGTCTTTGTCCAGACAGGAGGCTTGGGCGTCTGCCCGCGATTGATTGCCGCCTGCCACTTCTCGTCCGTCAGCCGGTCGGAGATTGGATGCTTGAACTCGTAGTAGCTGAGCGCCGCGCCCCTGGTCAGCACGAGCCTTCCTTCCACGGGCACTATGGCGAGAATCTGGTAGGCGCGTCCTACGCCCTCTTCCAGCACCTCTGCGCCCCCTGTGTGAACATCCGCTATGACGGCCATGTCCTTGTCCGTCTCGTTGACCATCTCCCAGGTGTCGGGGCTGCCGGTCATGACGGAGAGCGTCATGTATTCGAGCGTTCCGCCTATGTGCCGAATCGTCTCGTACTCGTCGTCGGTCAGCTTCTCGTTGCGCAGCTCCTTCACGGAAATGCGGTTGAGCGTCACCAGTAATTCCTCAAACTGCTCGAACCTCTCCTTCAAAGTATCCGGGAGAAGATTGCGCGTCTGTAGGCCTTCGCGCGACTGGCGCGTCAGATTCAGCAGGCGAGTCCAGAAGAGCACGTTCGGCTCAACGTAGCCCTTATAAGGAGCGGGTTCGCTGCCGTCGCCCTGCTCGGCCCCGCTCTGCTTGCCGTAAAGGATCGTGTCGTGGCGAAGCTCCGCCCAGGAGCCCAGCGCCGTGTGGAGGGATTTATCCGTCCACGCGGTGTTACGCATGAAGGAGGGATAGCCTTGAGGGACGGGTTCGAGCAGCGCCCTGAGCGCGTAAAGCCAGCTATAGTAAAGATTCGATGTCCATCTCTTGTCAGTGATTTTTGAGAACTCTTCTATGAGCTTCAGGCGTTCGGGTTGATAGCCGCCCCAGTTCTTCGGATTGTAAAGATTCGGGTAGCTGTCCAGAATCTCTCTCGCGCGCGGGCTGCCCAGCACGGCCATCACGTCAAGCCCGGAAGGAAAGACGCGCTCAACCGGCATCGAAAGCCTCTGCATAATTTCGCTGTCCGGAATGTATCGCTGTCCCATGAAGCGCAGTTGAATCGACGGGTCCGGGACGTTCGGCTGGTTGGGCTGTATGAGCGTGCGCGTCTGTATGCGCGCGGGCCTGAGCTTTCCGGCAGCTTCAACAAAGGCGGCGAATTTTTCAGGGTCGGTGAATGCGCTCGCGCCTGCGTCTTTGCCGAAGGACGTATCCATGGCGGCCTTCCATTCGGCGGGAGTAATGTCGTCGGAAGCTCCCACGTAAAAGGAGGTCGGCTCGTAAATGACCGCCCACTCGTCCGCCAGATTTGCCCTGTAAAGCGAGCGCACGAGCAAGAGGCTCTGCCTGATGGGCTCTTCCGCCAGTCCGGCTTCCGTGCGCAGCGCAAAGGGCGTCAGCCCGTACCACATCATCGTCCCGAAGTAACGCTGAAGAGTTTCGCTGCGGGTGTAATGGCCGCGCGGCACGAACTGAGAGTAATCGACAACGTAAGGAAAGATAGCGCCCCGGCGAAAACCCTCGTGCGCTTTGATTAAGTCGAGCTCCGTCTGCGCCAAAGCTTGCGCCTCCGCGGGAATCCTCGCCTGCGGGTCCAGGAGCCTGAGCGCGACCGCGAAGTAGGCTACGTTCTTCAACGCGGCGCTCTTCATCTGCGTATCCGTTTGCTCGCGCCATGCCCTGACGGATTCCTCCAGCATCCCTTCCGTCAGCCGCTTAAGCGCGGGCATGAGCGTCTGCTCTTCCGCCGTCCGCAGTGTGAAGTCGTAGAAGATGTGGTAAAGGTGAAGCACGGCGTCGGTCGTGACGAACGAGGGCAGGTCTTTGTAGTCGTTATCTTCGTAGATGTGAAAAAGCTGTCGCGCGTTTGTGGGCGAGACCGCGAAAAGATTCTGCGCGAGCATCTGCCGCTCGGCAACTGTGAGCGGCACAGAGCGGTTGAAGGCGCGAAGGTTCACGACTTCACGAAGCGCCGGCGAGACCGTGTAAGGCTTGACGCGCGCGGCGGCAGCAGCAGCGGCGTCCTGCGCCACGGCCCCGGGGGTGAAGATAAAAGTCGTAAGCAGCGTGAGCACAAGCCCCAGGCTCGTGCGGCCAAGAATCTTTTTTCGCTTCATGGGTTGTTCCCTCTTTCGTCACCTGTCAGAGTCACCTGCGCGCCGTCGGCCTCCACCGTGATTCCTTCTTTGTCCGCCTTGACCAGCCGCGCCGATTGCCAGTCTCCGCGCTGCCAGTCTAGCGTGAAGCCGAAGCCGTTCCACGAATAGACCGCAAGACAGAATCGCCCGTCGCGCTTCAGCTCAATTGCCGCAAGCTCTTCCTCTTTGTCTCCGTCTAAGTCCGCGAACGCGAAATCAAAAAACGGGCGGCTCAGGCTTGAGCCCAGCCAAAACTTACTGCCCTTTCGCCCGTCCCACGAATAGATGAAGAGACAGTTGTGCGGCTTCGGAAAGAAGCGCGTGGATTTGTAGACGCCCACGGCTATCTCTCTGCGCCCGTCGCCGTCGACATCTGCAACCATGAGCTTCCAGGGCTTCCAGCGCGCGGGCACGCCCCTCCACAGGACTCTGCCGCCGTGGCGCACGCTGAGCGCCGGGTCGCTCTCTTTATCTAGAAGTATCGTCTCTAGCTTCCCGTCGCCATCCAGGTCGGATTCCAGAGAAAGGATGCCCGGAGAGCTACCGGGCGCTGGGCCCGATAGGAAAGTGGATAGCAGCAGGATTAAAACAGCCTGGGCCGCCGGGTTCATATTTCATCACTGTAATTGATTTACCATTGGAAGGGCAAAAAGAATTGAAGCCCCGCGCCTTGCGACCACTCGTACGAGTGGGCCGCGCGGCGCGGGGCTTCCTGCTGAAATTCTTCTCAGCCTTGCTACTTGATACGCACTTTGAAGCTGACGCTGCCGGAGTTGTTGGGCGAGGTCTGGCTTAAATTGCCCGTGAACTGAAAGCGTATGTGCGTGACTGTCGCATCGTAGCCTGCGGGCGCTCCGCCCGCGCCGCTCACCGGCGTGTAGCTATAGGAAGCGCCGTTGTTATTCGAGTAAGTGACGCTTAGCGTCAGGCCCGTCGAGCCGAGAGAGCTTGTGACAGAGCCTATCTTGAAAGAGGTGCTCGTGCTAAGGCTCAGCGTAGAGGACGGGTCCGGGTCCGTGATAACAAGATTGCGCGCGCTGTTACCGCCCGTGTTGCTGAAGGCTATGGTGTAAGTTAAATCGGTGCCGGGTATCTGCGTCCCCGTCGGCGATACGCTCTTAACCAGCCCTACGTACGGCGAGCATGAAGCTCCGCCTCTCGCGCCGGGAATCTGGCTGACGGTGGCGCTGACGGTCACGCCGCTTCCGCCGCTCGTCGCACCGTAGGTGTCGAAGGCGGTCGTGGTGGTGCCGCGCGTGCCTCCCGTGACCGAGACGCTGGCGGAGCCGGAGAGGACTACTACGCCGCCAGCGCCGCCGCCGCCCGGCCCGTGCCTGTTGCCCGGCGTCCCGTTCGGAGCCTGTGTCGTCCAGGCATCGCCGCCATCGCCGCCCTGAGCGCGCACTGTGAGCGAGCCGAGCCCTCCGTTGACTGCCACGACTACCACGCTTCCGCCTGCGCCGCCCCCGCCGCCGCCGTCGTTGGCAGCAGCGCTTCCGCCTGCGCCGTTGGCCGTGATGGTGCCCGAGCCTGTGATGGCCCCGGCGCGCATCATGACTATGCCGCCGCCAGCGCCGCCGCTTGACTCCGTGCCAGTAGAGTTGTTGCGCGCGCCTGCGCCGCCTCCGCCGCCCATAATCAGGCGATTGGCGGCAGCCGCGAAATCGTCGCCGCCGAAGCCGCCGCGCGCCAGGTTTGAGCTCCAGGTGTTGCCGCCCATGCCCCCTGCGCCGCCGTTACCGCCTCCGCCTCCGCCCGAGTTCTGGTCATTGACGGAAGGATTGCCGTCAGTGCCGCCTCCGCCAGCGTTGCCCGGAGCGCCGCGCGCAGTAGCGCCGTTCGGATACCCTTCGACGGCCGTGTCCAGAACCGACAGGGTGGAAGGATCATAAACGTAGCGCGGGGTGCCGGCTATGCCTTCTCCCTTGATGCCGTGACAGGTGTTGGCGGTGGTGTTGCGGTAGTCCGTGTTCGCGCAGCCGGTATCGCCCGCCAGCTGGCGAGCGCCGCCGCCGCGAAAGCCCATCCCGTCAACGCTCACGGAAGCGCTGCCTAGATTGAGCGCGCCGGAAACGTCTATCGCCAGTATGCCGCCCGTGCGGCCGTTCCAGGGCATGGCCGTCAAGCCGGAAGTCAAAGTCGCTGACAGGTACTGCGGCACGCGCACTACCTGAAAGCGGCGCTGGCCGCGCGAGTTGGTGGCGGTGGCGGTGGCGTAAGCGTTGACCAGTCCGTTATTGGTTCCAGCGCCGCGAATGGAGACGGTCGAGCCGGCGTTGCTCGTCGCCACCACGTACTCATAAAGCCCGGACTGATTGACGGCGCTTGAGCCCGAGCCGGGGTCGCTGGTTACGCCGTCGCCGTACGAGCTATTGTTGTTGTCGTTAATCTGCGCGTCCTGCATCTGTATGACGAGCAGCAGGTCGCCCGTCGTAATCGTCGTGGCCGCCCCGGCGGGCGCGCCCAGAGTGATGGAGGTCGCGCCCGCGCTGGCGCTCGCATTGCCGGGATAGTAGGTGTTGACCACACCTGAAAGAGAGCCGCCCGCGCCGTCCTTGCCGGGCGTGGCGCAGGTCTGCGCGCTCGCCTCTGCCGCGCCGAAAGCGACCAGGCAGAGAACTAGAACGACGAGCAGCGCGACGTTGCGCGCGAAGCCCGTCAAGGATGAAAGCCCGGGTTTGAATAGCGTCCCCGTGCCCATCACGGACGCTCACCTCCATCATTCTCTAAAGGCTTTGAGTCCGTCGGCGATTGCAGCCCGTTGTTCGAGGTTCCGAACAGGTCGAAGAGGTTTGAGAGCTTGGAGGAGATTGTGAAGTAGAAGCCGCGACGAGTGTTGTTGAAGGACTTGCTGCCGGGCCCGTCGAAGGATGAAGAGAAGTTGTAGCCGCCGCCCAGGCGCAGGTCGGGCGTGGCCCAGAATCCAATCTCCGCGCCCGTAGAGCTGGAGCGCGTGCCGGTCGCGGGTTGAATCATGTAGCGCGTCTCTGCAGCCAAATCGAAGTATCTGCCAAAGCGATACTGCGCGCGTCCCTGCGTCATGTAGGTCATGGTAGAGACGTAGATGAGCTGCGCGTCGCCGTCCGCGCTTATCTTCATGGCGAAGCGGCCGTAAAGCTCAAGGTTCTTCATCAGCTGATAATAGCCGTCGGCGGAGAGCACGTCCGCGCGCTGGCGCGTGGGCGCTGCGCCGCTAATCCCGTCCTGCGTCAGGCCGCGATGGCGGTAGCTGAAGAGCAGGCCGTAGCGGTCCGATTCAGTCGGCCTGTAGGCGATGGCCACGGTTCCGTCCATCAGCTCGTTCTCGCGATTCGCAAAGAGCGAGCGCGAGAATTGAACCCGCGCCATGGTGGTGAACCCGTCGCCGAGTCTTCCGGCAGCGCCGAGCGCGAGGAGCTGGCCACGTCCCGCGCGGTCGCGCAATTCATAACGCACGCTGGAGCGGAAGCTGTCGGTCGGGAGCCACGACGCTCCGAGCGTCACGCTGTTAAAGCCTGAGCCTTCGCCCGCTATGAGAAAGCCGCGCTCGTATCCGAACTCAAGCGACAGCTCTTTCGTTACAGGCAGCCGGTTCTGCAAGCCTATGACGGCGAAGCTGTCCGTCCCGTTTATGCCGTTCTCCAACTGGTAGCGCCCGCCGAGGGTGGTGTAGCGCCCGAGCTTCGACTGAATGCCTATGGCCGTCTCCCTGCGCGCGTTCGAAGCCGCAAAGCCCGTGAGCGTGGTGTCGCTGATGGGCGTGATGGGCTCCGACGCTATGCGCTGCGTCAGGAAAAGCTTGGCCCACGGCCTCACCTGGTAGCTGGCTGAAAAGGTGGTCTGCGTTGGATAGCTGGGGTCTGCTTCGCCGAGGTTCTGCTCGCGCTTGACCGACAGCTCAATCTTGTCCGTGGGCCGCCACTCGGCGCCGGCCGTCACAAGCTGCGAGTTCACGTCGCGCTCGCCAGCCTCGTCGCGGAAACGGCGGTAGTCGTAAGAGAAGGTGAATCGCAGCCGGTCATTTACTATCTGCGTCCAGCCGATGGTCGCGGTGGTGCGGCTGTTATCAACGTTCTCCGTGCGGTTGTTCTCTTCGGAGAAGCCAAGGGTGAGCAGTCCGTTGCGGCGCGGCTTGAGGTCCAGCTTGACGGAGGCGCGCGTGTTGCCGGGCGTGGCGCTCGCGCCGAAGGGATTGAAGAAGCCCGCGCTGGTGCGCTGGTATTCCGCGCGCAGCCGCCCCTCATAGAAGGGAAGAGGCTGTTCGAGCGAGGCCCGGAAAGCGTTGCCGTTGTGCTCGTTCTCTCCGCCTTCGAGACCGAATGAGCTGCCCACGGCCATCTCTCCACGGCTCGTCGCCCACTCGAACTGCAAGCGCCCGTTGCCGGGCGTCTGCCACTCGCCGTCTATGCCGCCGATCAGGAAAGGCGCAGAGCCGGCCTGTCGCTGGTTGATGAACGAAAGCCCTAGACGCAGGCCCAAGCCGGGAAAACGCTTCTGAGCGCGGCCCGTGTAGACGGACGACTCAAGCCCACCTGCGCGGTGCTCGTAGGTGACGACTATCTGCACAAGGTTGAGCTGGTAGTCGAAGGTCGAGATGGGACGAAGGAAAAGCAGCGAGCCCAGGTTCGCGTCCAGGTTGTAGTCAACCGAGCGAACCAGCGCGTCGCGCGAGAGTATGATCTCCGGGTTGCGCCGGTCGCGCACCTCTATGATGACCGTTTCCGAGCCGGGCAGTATGTCCGTGTGCGAAAGCTGCACGAGCGAAAGCGTCCCGCCCGGAAATGTGTCCCTGGCGAAAGAGGTGTCGGGGCGCGCGCCCGTCAGCGTCACGTAGTCGCCCCCGGCGTTCTCTATGTGAAACTTCACGCCCGTCAGCCGTCGGCTGTAGGAAGCGAAGCCCGCCTGCTCCATGTCCGCTTCCATGTCTCCGAACATCATGTAGGAGCGGCCACGGTCGATTCTGACATAGAGCTTGGAGTTTGAAGCGGCGTCTTCAAAGCGCGTGGAGGAGTCGCCGAAAATCGGATAGGCGCGGGCCAGAGGGTCTAGCTGGAAGAGGCGGTCAGTTCCGGCCGTGCGGTTCAAAGCCTGCTGGCTGTCGTAGGCGAAGGTCAGCAGGTTGTTGCCGAAGAAGCGGCCGCGATAGAAGAGATTGATGTGAGCGCGCACCTTCTCAGTAGTGCCGCGCGCCGTCATCTCCGGCGCTGCGCTTCCAAAGGAAACTTCTGCGAGGCTGACCATAATCGGGTCGCGAATTTCAGGCGTAAAGCGCACGCGGCCTTCTGCCTTGACGTTGCCGAGCGTGGCCTGAAGCTTTGTCTCTCCGGCCGTGTTGTCGGCTATCAACTGCACTACGGCCTCGCCGCCCACGAGCGATACCACCTGCTGCTGAGCGTTGGTGTTGACCTGCTCGGCCACGGCGTTGTTGGGGGCGCTCAGGTTTGCGCCCGTCAGAGCCAGAACAGGCGTGCTTCCGTCTTCGGTCGAAGCCAGACGGCCCGCGCTCGTTTCCACCGCCACCTGAGAGTCGGCGGCAGGATGTCCCCATTCGTCCAGCGCGCGCACGCGCACCCGCATGGAGTCACGTCCGGACGCCTGAAGCTCCTGCTTATCCGGCACTATCTCCAGCCGCCTTGCGGGCCCGCGACCGTACACGACCATCTCCACAGAAGCCCCGCGCTCTTTGTTCGGCCCTACGGGTGTGACCCGCACGCGGTTAGGGCCGGGGCGCAGGTTGATGCCAACGTAGCTGAAGGTCGTAACCATGTTCTTGTGGTCTGCGCGGGTAGTGCCGATGCTGGAATCGCTGACGCGCTCGCCGTTGACTTCGAGCACGACCGCCCAGGTCTCTTTGACGCGCGCTTCTATAGAGAGCGCGGGCGTGACTATGACCTCGTCTTTAACGGGCGAGAGAATGACGACTTCGCCGGGCGCGACGGGCGCTATGGTCTCCGTCGATTCGACCTCGAAGGTGCCGGGCGTCGTCGGCACAGGCGTCTTCGCGGGCGCGGGCGTAGAGGCCGAGGAAGGCGCGACGCTCTTTTGTGAAGGAGCCTGTGCCAGTTCGTCACTGCGCCCAATGGGTCTAAGCGCGAAGTTCTGGCGAAGCAGCGCGCCGCCGCCCAGAGGCGTGCGAAGGAGCCTGGTCCAGCTCCGCCCGGAACGCGTGCCGTCATCCTGCAGCCTGAAGCCGGGCGGCAGCGTAACCGGGTCAAGCGAGATGACCAGCGCCCCTTCCGCCACCGCCGGGAAATTGTACATTCCCTGAGAGTCCGTAACAACCGACTGGCCGTTCACGAGATAGATACGAGCGCCAGCGACCGGCCGCTCGTCCTTGTCGAACTGTCCGTTGTCGTTCGCGTCTTCAAAGACGCGGCCCATGATTATCTGTCGCGTGGAGAAGACCCCGCGCCCTACGCGCACCGTCGCCTTGGCGGGCGTAGTCGTAAGCCGCTCGCCGGAAGCGAAGCGGCCTGAAGCCGTGGCCGTGTTGACCTGTTCCCCGTCGCCGGCGTTGACGCCTACGCGCACGCGGTAGCTCACGGTTGCGCGCTCGCCCGGCTGTAGCTGTCCCAGCTGAAACGTGAGCGCATCGCCCTCGACCACAGGCACGACGGGCGCGCTCTGGCTCGCGCCTTTCTGCAAGGTGGCCGTGCCGACCGCGTATTGAAACGAGGCCGGCAACAGGTCGCGTATGACTGCATCCTGAATGACTGCGGCTGTGGCGTTATGAACTTCGACGCGGTAGGTGACGGCATCGCCTATCTCAGCCTGAGCGCGGTCAACCGTCTTGGAGATTTCCATGGTGGAGTTCTCGAACAAGGGTATGTTGAGCGCTATGTTGGCTATGTCGTTAATCTCTACGTTCTCTGTGGAAAGCTCAAAGCCGCCCGCAACCGCCAAAGGCAACCCGTCGAGCGAGCGCACGGTCATGGCGAACAATCCGCTCTGCGTAGGACGAAGCGAGATTCCCAGAAGACGCGCGCGATAACCGCCCGCAGTAACGTTTATGAAGTAGTTTGAAGGCTGCTCAAGCGTGCCCAGCTGCTGAGGCGTCAGAGCGAAGCTGAAGCGGCCCTCATCATTCGAGAGGTACGGGTTCTGGTTCGGCTCGTTGGGGACAAAGCCGCGCTCCGGCACAAGCTCAAGCAGTGAGCCGGCGGTGTTGTCCACGAGAAGCGCCACGCGAGCGCCTGCCACGGGCGCTCCAGCCCCTCCGCGCGCGGCGTAGACCGTGCCGAACGGGTCAATCACCACGACCGTTTCCGTAGTCGAAGCGGCCGCCACATTGAGAGCCTGCACGGTGGCCGTGTTGATGATGCCTGCGCCGCCCATGATTCCGCCCGCGACTAAAGCCTGAAAGCTAACCTTGACGACTTCGCCCGGGGCAAGCGGCTGGCTCAGCCTGAACTCTATGCGGCGGCCACTGACGCGCCCCTCGTCCCCGTCGTCCGCGTCCGAAAGCTGGCGCTCCGCGAAACGCATTGAGTTCGGAACGTAAGAGAGCGAGGCGGGCAGCTCGTCGACTATCGTGACGCCCAGGGCAGATACGTCGCCGTTGTTGCGAAAGCTGATGGAGTAGTTGAGCGGCTGGCCCGCGTGCGCAACCATGCGATCCTGATTCTCGACCAGCTTAAGCGGCTTAAGACTGGCGTCCGAAGGGTGCGTCAGACGCGCGCCCTGGCCCACTACGTTGATGATAGTGCCGTCATCGGTAGCGGCCTGATTCGCGCTCAGGTGCAGGTTGGAGCGGGCGGTGATGTTAAGAAGAAGCTCGGAGCCGGGCGTGACGCTGTGCGTCTGGACTACCAGAAGGACGCCTATGCAGGCGCGCGAAGCAAGACGCGGGCTGAGGTTGCTGCCCACGGTAACGGGGGCATCAGTGTCCGAAAGAGCGTTGTCGCCGTCCAGATCGTAGTGGAGCGAAAGGATCTCTGCGGGCGCGCTCGAGGCGGCTCGCGTGATGGTGTACTGGTCCGGAGTGTTGCCGGGATTGCAGATGCGAAAGATTCTGACTATGCGCTCGTTGGGTGAGACGGCGGCAGAGGATTGCGTCTCGTCAGGCGTGACGACGACGGCCGAGACGGCCATCACCGTGAGGCTCACGGTTTCCGATGTGGCGTCAAAGCGCTTGCCTTCTTCATCTGCGTAAGAGGCGGAAGCGCGGTTGCTGACGACGGTGGAGCCGGGCGTAGCTTCGCCCTCAGTGAAAGTGTATGCGCTGGTGCTGGCCGCGCCTCCTGCAAAGAGGAAGGGGATTAAAAGGAGGGTTGCGAGTTTTATGAGTCGAAGGGGCGACATCGTTTCTCTGGGCTACTGGGACAAAACGAGTACGATTGCCAAAAACGGTGAAAGTAAGCGGCGTGCGGACTTCAGAAGGAGAGTTGGAATGACTCTCTCGAAGCGTACGCCGCTTACTTTCGGATGACGCGTTACTTAATCAGGCGTTTGAAAGTGAAGGTGCCCGATTGTCCTGCGGGGAGCGTCAGGATGGTGTCGGTCAGTACGGTCGAGGTCACGTCCGTATCGCCGGTAATCGTTCCGCCTCTGCTGTCCGTAGCCTGATTGATAACGTGGGTCGTGTGAGTCGCCCAGTTATTCGTGGCGGTGTTGCCGTTCTCCGTGATGACCAGGCTGTTGGCCGTCAGGGTTGAGCTGTTAGTGCCGCCGGTAGAGGCTACGTTCGTGTAAGTGATGGTGTAGGTGATCACTGCACCCGGAACGGGGTCCGTGGCTCCGCCAACACCCGTCGTGTTGCTGATGGCGTAGGTCTTAACCAGACTGACGAAGCCAGTGTAGTACCGGTCAATCGTGCGGTTGTAGTTGGCGGGCGTGATCCCCGAAGCGGCCTGTATCACCACATCGTAGCCGGTCAGCACGGTCTTGCCGGCTGCCGTCGTCTTCACGCGAACCAGTATCTGAGCCGACGAGTTGTAGGCTATGGCGAGCGAAACGCTGCCGCCTCCGCTGACGGTCGTGTAGTTCGTGCCGTTGTCGGTCGAAATCTCAACCGTAAAACCAGCGGGCACCGTTGGCGCTGTCAGCGTAAAGGTATCGTTGGCATTGCCTCTGTTCTGCACCGTGTTGGTGAAGACGATGCCGTTGGTGTTATCGGCGGCGGTTGTGACTCCGCCGGGCGCAACGCCCGAGATGCCTACGCCGGTGCTGCGGTTGGTGTAGTCGTCGTTGGTAGTGTTGGTCGGCCCCGTCGCGCCGGGCTGGCCGTTCGGGCCAATCAGCACGTCGCCCAACTGCTGCAAGAGGGTCTGCTGCTGAATACCCTGATTCGCAGTCGGCGTACCTGCCGGAAGCGGCTCGTCGAAGTTGGCGTTGGAATCGCCGCGATTTGAAGCCGTATCACCCGACTGATCCGTAATCAGCGAGCTTATGCTGTTGTTGGCGAAGGTGTCGACTATCTCGTAAATCGGCGTGGTCGCGTTCGACGTGGTAATAGTCACCTGCATGGTCACGCTTGAGCTGCAAGCGGCTGCGGCGATTGAGCCGCCCACGTTAAAGGCCACGCGCGTCACGCTTGAGAGAGTGCCGGGCGCTGTGTTCGTCCACGTCGCCGCGCTCGGCGCTGTGGAAAGCGGCGAAACCGTGTAGAGCGTTCCGGCCGGGAAGGTCTGGCCCGTTGCCAGAGCCGTGCCGGCGGGAATCGTAGCTACTATGAAGACGCCGTTTGTGCCGCCGAGCGTTATGGATGAAGCTGTGCGCTGGCCTACGTTGCAGGTCTGCATCTGGTAGCTGATGTTAGAGCCGAGCGCCACGGGGCCTGCCGGTGCGGTCAATGTCACCTGCAACTGCGCGTTGTTCTCAACAGTCGCCTTAATGTCCCCGCGCGCCTCACGCTGTCCGTTCACAGAAGAGCCGGATACCGTGCGCACTTCGTTGGCGGACGCTGCGCCGCTCACAGCAACGTTGTCGTAGGTGGTGTCGCCAACGCCGTTCACAGGAGCGTCGCCGAGCAGAACCTGAACGGTGCTTCCGGCCGCCGCGTTCGAATTAATATTGACTCGCACTCGCACGTCTATAAAGCCGTTCTGCGTGATGGCAGCCGAATCGACATCCGAGCCGTTCGTCAAGATGTTCGTGTTCGGGCCGAGTATCACGGCCGACTGAATGGTGCCGGGGCCGACTACGCGAATGCTCGCGCCGTTGGCTAAGAATCGCACCTGGTCGGAGAAGTTACCCGTGTTGGTGATGCGGAAGACAAAATCAACGTTCTGCTCTCCGGCGACCACGGTCGAGTTGCTCCCGTCATCCGGCGTGATGGTCAAGCCGGAAACATTCGCCACCGTCACGGTCACGGTGTTTGAAACCGTATCGAAGTTATTACCGTTGCCGTCCGTGTAGGTGGCGCTTGCCTGGTTATTAATCTGCGTTCCGCCGGCGGTCTGCGCCTGGGCCTGCGTAAAGAGGGCACAGGCGATTGCCAGAACGGCAATCAGGCGCGGGAACGCTTGTACTCCTGAGCGGGTCATATATCTGCTCATCATCTTTCGTCCTTAAAAGGCACTGCGGGGGGTTCGGCCGCAGGAAGGTTTGCGGATAGGAAGGAGGTAAGCGGAATCTTACTTCACGCGCACCTGATAGGAGGCTGTCAGCTTGCCGCCGGCGGCGAGCGGGTCTGCCCATTCATAGCGTACTTGCGTGTACATGGAGACGGGGGCAGCTACCTGCTTCATAGTCCCGTCAGGCTGCTTTTCCGCAATCATGGGCTTGGCCGTGAAGGTCTTGCCTCCGTCAATGCTGTAGGTGACAGTAGCGCTGCCCTCGGCTTTGGCGCTGCCTTCTACGAACGAGGTGCCTTTCGGAATCTGTCCGACTGTGCGGTAGTCGAGCGCTGCCGCGTTGCCGGCGTTGTGCGAAACGATGTTCCAGCTTACGACCTCGCCTGAGCCAACGGCCTGAGCCTTCTCAAGCGACATCTCTTCCTGGCCGCGATGCACAGAGCCTGAGAGCGCGACTTTGATTTCCGGGCGAGTGATGAACATGCGCGCCGCACCTGTCCTGGCAAATACAGCCGCGCCACCTACGATCAACAGGGCGCAGGTGACGATAAACGCGGTTGCGCGGTTCTTCGAAGATTTCTTCATGTTGAGCTTTTCTCCTTAAGGATTAAACACTGAATGGCTCAAAAGCGGACGAGGAGGGGGATTGGTGTAGCCTCTTTGAGGTCGTGAGCCACACCTGAAAGCGCTGTTCCGGCTATTCAACCTACCGACGAGCGCATATAGATTATTCCCAAAGCGTCTGCTGGTCTCAGCCTGGGTATGATGTAAGCTGCTGAGAAATTAAAGGTTTACTGCAAAACCTGGGTGGTGAACTGGGGGTCGGAAGAATTGAAAGTCGGGCAATTCCAGCCGGTCGGATCCTACGTAGAGAAGCCGACCGCGAATGTTTTAGCATCGTTGTGACAGTTTTGTCAATATATTTCTTTGGTTAAACAACGGTTTCGTTCAGGTCATTCTAAGGGTCTGGCGACACGGCATCCGGCTGGACTGACATGCTATGTAGAAGACTCATATGACTGGGGATAGTGGAGAAGGGCGGGGATTGTGACTTTAAGATTGAAGAACGAAGATGAGTATCTCTTGCCCCACAGCGCGGCGTGCTGCGCTCTGCCTGGTAGTGTATCTTGCCCTCTCTGCAACTGCTGCTGCCCTGGCGGCGGAAGCTGGCGAGGCGGAGAGCCTGCGCACGGAAGCCTACCGCGCCAATCTACTGACAGCCTATGAGGAACGAATCGTGGGGAAGCGTCTGGCTTATCTGTATGAGCAGCGCCACACGCTCCTACAGGAGACCGCCACTCAGGCCCGTTTAGACCGCATAAAGGCGCGGCTGAGCGCGCAGGCTTCGCTGCCAGGCCTTGAGATTAAAATTATACAAGGCACCCGGCCGGAAGCCGTAAGCTTTCCGCCGGGATACATCTACATCACATCGGCGCTCTTGAAAGTGGCTGCGACGGATGACGAGATGGCGGCTGTGATTGCTCACGAGGCGGCGCACATCACGAACCAGGACCTGTCCCGCTTGATTGCGCTTGCACTGGCGCTGAGCGCAGGCGAACGGGAGAACTTCCCCACGCGCCGGGCGATTGTCACGGGCCAGGCCATCTGGTTCGATTTTCCCTCCGGGCTTGACGAAGCGCGGCTGCGCTGTGAAATGGAGGCGGATAAAATGGCCGTAAGTTGGATGGAGCGCGCCGGGTACGACGCTCAGGCATTAGCTCTATTATTAGAGAGCCTGACGGCCCGGCTCCCGCTTCGGGCACAGCCGGAGCGCGTAGCCTTGAAGGCGCGCGTCAAACTGCTCAGGAAGGGATCGTTTCTGGCGCTCAGGTAGAAGCTGGTGGCCGGCTTAGCGTCTTCAGCCAACAGAGAGCATAAGGAAAACGGGCTCGGAAGCTTAAAAAACTTCCGAGCCCGTTTTCGTTTAATTGGCTGCCGGACTAGGACTCGAACCTAGAAAGCCTGATCCAGAGTCAGGTGTGATGCCGATTTCACCATCCGGCAATAACTTGAAGATGAGCGGATTTCTTAATCCGCAAGCCTTACTGTCGCTCACTTTGACAGTAAGTGGAATACTGAATTTACGTAATCTGATGGATGATTGTCAACTCGGCTGGCCGTTCTTTGATTGGGTCTCTTTGTCTGCGGCTTCGCTGTGGCGTTTGAGCATGCGCTGGAGGGTTTTACGATCAACGCCCAGGACGCGAGCTGCGGCCTGCTTGTTGCCGCTCGTGTGCGCCAGCACGCGCGCAACGTAGCGGCCTTCCAACTCCGAAAGAGAAGGCCAATCCTCCTCCGTCCTTGTGCGCGGCTCCCTGTTTTCATCCGGCGGGAGTTGATTAAAGTTTCGTATGCGTTCGGGCAGGTCGTCGGGCGTGACCACTTGATCGCAGAGCGCTGCTGCGCGGACGACCGCGTTCTCAAGCTCGCGTATGTTGCCCGGCCAGTTGTATGTCTCAAGTATCTGCATCGCTTCGGGCGTAAATCGAACGGGCGGGTCGTCCGCTCTATGAACGCGTTCGGCGAATCGGTTGGCGAGCGCTTTGATGTCCTCGCGCCGCTCGCGCAGGGCTGGGAGGTGAAGCGTGACGGCGTTGAGCCTGTAGAGAAGATCCTGGCGGAAGCGGCCTTCTTGCACCTCCAGGTCTGCGTCCCGGTTGGTGGCGGCTATGACGCGCACGTCAACCTGCAAGAGACGGTTCGAGCCGACGCGCCTTATCTCTCCCTCTTGCAGCGCGCGCAGAAGCTTCACCTGAAAAGCCGGTGTCGTCTCCGTGATTTCGTCCAGAAAGACCGTGCCGCCGTCCGCCTCTTCCCACAGCCCGCGACGGTCGAATGTCGCACCCGTGAAGGAGCCGCGCACGTGGCCGAATAGTTCACTCTCGATAAGCTCGGAAGGAATCGCGCCGCAGTTGACGGCGACGAAAGGCATGTCTCGGCGCGGGCTGCGGCGATGAATGGCGCGCGCCACAACCTCTTTGCCCGTGCCCGATTCGCCCGTGATTAGTACCGGAAGATTCGTCACGGCCACGCGCCCCACCAGCTTCATCACCTCCACGAACGACTGGCTATGGCCTACCAGGTCTATGTCGGATGTGTAGACGGGCCGAAGCTCGCCCGTAATCCCTTTGCGTGTGCGGCTTTTGATGCGCTCTCGCACGGAGCGTGAAAGAGAGAGAACGTCGTTGACCGTGAAGGGCTTCAGCAGGTAGTCGTAAGCGCCGAGCGAGACGGCGTCAAGGGCTCCTACGGCAGAGCCGTGGCCGGTCATCAGGACTGTCTGCGCTTCCGGCTGCTCTTCAGTGAAGCGCTTGAGGACTGCGAAGCCGTCTGCCCCGCCTAGCATGACATCACAGAAGACCAGCGACCATTCTTCCGTGTGAAGCATCTCGAAGGCGCGCTCGGCCGTCTCCGCTTCCTGAACAGACCAGCCCTCCGCGCGCAGCACTTCGCCCACGAAGTCGCGTATTGCCGCTTCGTCATCAACAACCAGAGCTTTCATGGATTCGGCCACGGCAAAGAATATAGCACGCTCCTCACTGCGCTTTGAAATTCGCAAGCGACGCCTCCGAGAACATCCTTTGCCGTTTAGCCTTGCCCAGTCGGACGTGTTGAGAGCACAATGTGTAGCTGTCGGATGTAACCGACCCATGCTCTTCAGCGCTAGCGAAGGATAAGAATCATGGATAAGCCAGAGGCGCAGGACGAGGCTGCGCAGGAAGTCAGGGAGAAGCGCTTGCGGGCGCTCGTGGCCGAGCACGAATCGAAGCTCGTGGAGATAGCCGAGCTTGTGGCCAACGTCAGGCACGAGATAAACAACCCGCTGACGGGCGTGATAGGACAGGCTCAGCTTCTGCTGCGCGAGGAGCTGAGCCCCACGGCGCGACGCCGCGTGGAGACGATAGAGCAGCTGTCCGGCCGCATACGTGACACCGTGGCACGCCTGCGCGAAGTGCAGCGACCGCATCAAGCCTACGAGCTTGAAAGCGAAAGTGAATCGGAGGCCCCGCCCCGCCACTGAAGCCTCTATTTTGGGAACCGCTCTTAAAACCTAAAGGCCGCGCGAGTCTGCTGCATTAGACTCGCGCGGCCTTTAGCCTTGACCTTGAATTTTTGCGGCTCTAACGAACCGCCGCCTCTTCTTTCTCTTCAATCAGGTAGGGCGTGACGACCTGGCCCTGCTCGTCCCTGTCTTCTGCCAGAATCGCGCTGATTATGGGCAGGCTCATGGAGTGGCGCGTGGTTGAGAGCGGGACGCTCTTGCCCTTGGCGTAAACCGGGTGGCGGCCATGTTCGTTGTACCACTCGGCCAGGTTGGCGGTCTTGTGCATGTTCTCTATTATCTGTCGCCAGCCGACGCCCGTGTTGTAGGCGCAGAAGGAGATTTCGCCTTCCTGCGTGCCGTAGGGAATCACGCACATCTCCGTGCGGCGGAAGTCGTAGTTGAACAAATCCTGGAACCACATGCCTTCGACGCAGAGCACGCGCCACGCGTCGTTCGGGTCCTCGGAGCCGGCGGCTTGCGTCTTCATGCGGTCGTTGCGATCCGAGTTCGAGTTGGTCGAAGACGGCTTGAAGAGATTGATGATCTGCGAGATGGGAAAGCCTTCGGGCGCGCGCCGCGCGTCGAAGTTGCGCATGATCGTCATGCCGAGTTGCGCCATCGAGAGCTTCTGGCCGCGCGCCGTGTCGGTGATGACGGCGACATCGCGCATGAACTGCTCGTAGTTGAAAAACTTGAAGAGCGGCGTCCACTCGCCCGTGTGGCGGTTGACGACCATCAAGGTGAACACGCCGCAGTTCGGGTGGCAGTTACAACTCGACCAGCCCCACGGCGCGTCCGCGCCCTGCAGCATGTCCATCACGGAGGTGAACGCTGAATAGGAGGAGAGCGGAAACCAGTCGCGCAGGGCTTTCAACTCCCCGCCGAGTTGCGCTTCGA
>DASVVZ010000035.1:0-4209 GCA_036389875.1 Pyrinomonadaceae bacterium | reverse complement strand
GCTTTTCTTTCATCAATGACGACTTCGCCCGGCGTGTTCGGGTCGCCCTCGACCGTAGGGTCCACGGCCTGCGGCGCGCGCCCCTCCACGAGCTGTATGTCATTCATCTTCGCAAAGGGCTCCCAGTCCACGCCTTCAATCTGCTCAAGTCCAAAGCCCGCCCGGCCCTGCGAGATGTAGCGAATCACGGGCACAGCCGCCTGCACGCCGTCTATGGCCTGAAGCCGCTCGACGTAGCTCGTACTCAGGTTAGCCGTAGAGCTTGTCAGCTCCATGGAGCCGGGGCGCGTAAAGATTATCTCCGCGCGAAGATTTTGAGAGCGCCGCTTGAGGTCGTTCGACATACCGCGCGAGAGCCCTGTGAACAGCATAATCAAAGCGACGCCAAGCGCCACGCCCGCCACGCTCACCAGCGAGCGCAAGGGTCTCTGTCTGAGATTTGCCGTAACCAGATTATCCATTTAACTACAGCGACCAGCGATAAGCGACGAGCAAGAATCTTTTATCCTCTAACCCGTCACGGCCTTTTCGCGTCCAGGTCATGTTCGGGCAGTTGCCACTTGTTCTCAAGCACAAAGATGGCGGGCTCATACTGGCGGTCTACAATCGCCTCTTCGGGCGCCTGATAAGTCAGGGCCAGCTTGTAGCCGTCGTGCGGGCGCGACAGTTCTATACGCGCAGGCAGCGTCACGCGGCCGCCTTCTCCGAAGGGCTTCGCGTCGCTGTAAATAACGTCCGTGACCAAATCGCCCTGCTCGTCGAAGGTCTGCATGCGCGCGAAGCGTACGCCGCCCACGCGGTCGAACCAGAAGCGACGCAGCAAGCGCCCGCTCCCATCGTCGGCCCTGTATATCTCGTCCAGAAAATAGTAGCCGCGCACTATGCGCCCGGTCTTGTTGGCTCGCGCCTGTTTATCGTTCGTCCTCGGCTGAGCCTCTTCCTCGTAAAACTCGCTTTGCGCGTAGAGAATGCCGGAGTCCGGGCGTTGCTCTATGGGACGAACGAGCAGCGCGTCCGTCAGGTGCTGCGGGCGAAGATTCGAGAGAGCGCTCACGGCTCGCTGCTCGCCCATCTTCTCCTTATCGCGTGCGGCCTCGCCGTTAGACATTTCCAGCGTCTGATACCTGGCGTTGTTCGTGCCCTTCACAAACTTGCGATACTTGTCGTCGCCCTTAAGAACCGCCACGCGGAAGCGCTCGCCGTCCGAAGTCATGCGCGCTATCTCCACGCCGAAGGGGCCGTTGACCTCAAGATAAACCTGGCCCGGCCGCTGCACTATGACGTTGCCTTCGGCCGTGCGGTACTTGTCGTTGATGCCGAATTCAGAAAACGACGTGTCCTGAAACTCTATGTCTACTTTGCCGCGCAGAGACCTTATAGAGGCGGCGCGATTGACTTCCGTGATGAGCTGGGCCGTAGTCGCGTTATGGAGCGGCTTCAGTAGAGGCGGCACGCTGACCTCACGCTTGGCTATGTCGCCAAACAGCGTCTTGCAGCCCTGCGCCGTCAGAAGGCTCAAAGCCAGCAGACAGAGAACCGCCAAACGCCCCAGCCTTTTTGTTTGCGGAAATAGAGAATCAGCCATCAAATGAAACGTGTTAACCCCTTGAATATCCGGTAGATGTTCTTCGAAGCGTCATTATATAAAAGAAGGAAGCTAACAGACAGCCCAAAGCTTGTCAACGCACCCCACAGGCGGATAATTAGAGCACGAGCGGCGGCTTGTTGAACTTCCGGCGCAGCGCGTTGATGGCCTGAAACACCTTCGGGCGGCTCACTATCTTGTATTCGAGCGTGCGCTTGCCTGGGAAATCCAGAAGCGCTATGCCGAAGAGAATTGTCAGGAATCCGGGCCCCGGCACGCCCGGAATGGACATGATTATCCCGACTATCACCAGGGCAAAGCCTATCAGATTTTTGATGACAATCCCGCTCCAGCGAATGACGTGATGGCGGTCTACCAGTATGTCCCGGTCGTGCGAAGGATGAAAGAAGGTGGCGGGCAAGCGTACCAGCACGAAGGAGACCAGGGCGCTACTGACCCCGAAGGTAACTATAAAGAGCACTGCGCCGATGACGGCATTCTGCCACGTCATCTCAGGAACAAACTGCATCAGCCAGTCGCCCATGCTCGCTTCAACTCCAAACTCTTTCCCTAAAGGTGCAAAGACTATTGCTTGCCTGTGACTTCTACGTGAGCCTCCAGAAGCAACCGCATTATTTCCGAAACGACCTCACCGGCCACGCCTTCCAGCCGGAAATAGCGCTCGCTGGTGCCTTCCCAGAATTCGTCCAGCCCGCGCACGCCCGCGCGCTCAAAGGCAAGCGCCTGAACCAGCAGGTCTATTACGTCGGCCGCCTTGACTAGACGCGCCTCCAGACTTGAGCGTTGCTCATAATCTTCGTGCAGGGCGGAGTAACTGTTTTCAATTTCCGTGCCAAGCCCGCGCACGATATCGTCAAAGGCTGCGCGCTCGGCACGCTTGCGCGCGTCCACGCCGAAATACTCGCCGCCCGTGCGCGGCATGTCGCCTAAGCGGGCCTCGGCCCAGTCGTGCATCACCGCCGGCCTTAAAAGCCTGCCAGTATCAATCTCAATGCCCCGCGCACGGATTTCGTCCGCCAGCAGCATCGCCGCCACTGCCACTCCATACGAGTGCGCCGCGACCGATTCCGTCCCGGGCGGCTGCCCGCGCAGAGTCCAGCCCGTACGCTCAAGCCGCTTCAAACGCTGTATCTCTAAAAGTGTCGAAAGCATAAGTATCGTGGGATGGGGTTAGGGGATAATAAGAAGAAAGAGAGCTTGTTTTTCACCATCCCCTAACCCCTATCCCCATCCCCTGTCACAAACATTTTCCCGGGGTTCAGGATGCCGTTGGGGTCGAGCGCGCGTTTGACGCGGCGCATGGCTTCAATGGTCTGAGCGCTAAGGGCCATGTCCAGATAGGGCGCTTTGACATAGCCTATGCCGTGCTCGCCGCTTATGGTGCCGCCAAGCTCCACGGCAACGCGGAACGTGTCTCGCACGGCACGCCGCGCACGCTCTATAGAAGCGGGGTCTTCGCGGTTACACATGAAGTTGACGTGTATGTTGCCGTCGCCGGCGTGGCCGAAGTTGGCGACAAAGGTTTCGTGACGGCGGCCTATCTCTTCGACCTGCTCGATCAGCTCGGGCACGCGCGAGCGAGGCACAACCACGTCCTCGTTGAGCTTGAGCGTGCCGTACTTCTTCATGGAAGGCGAAAGCGCGCGTCGCACATCCCACAGGCGGTCTTCATCCTCGCGCGTCGCAGCACGAATCACAAAGAAGCCTCCGCCTTCCGCGAGAATCTGTTCGACAAGGCGAGCGGCGCGCTCGACCTCCTGCGCGGGGCCGTCAACCGATACCAGCAGCAGCGCTTCCGCTTCATCAGGCAGTCCGAAGGCGAACTCGCTCTCGACGGCCTTGATGGAGTTCTTGTCCAGGACTTCGATTGCTACGGGCGTGACGCGTGCGCGAGAGAAGCGGGCGACACACGCGCAGGCTTCCTTCATTGAGCGGAAGAGGGCGCGCACGGTCTGCGTTGTTTCCGGCAAAGGAACGAGCCTGAGCGTCGCCTCCGTGATGATGCCGAGCATTCCTTCAGAGCCGCATATCAATCCAGTCAAATCAAAGCCCACGACATTCTTGCTGGTCTTGCCGCCGGTTCTAATAATCTCGCCCGTAGGCGTTACGACTTCAAGCCCCAACACATAATGCTTCGTCACGCCGTACTTGGCCGAGCGCATGCCGCCTGCGTTCTCGGCTATGTTGCCGCCAATGTAAGACTCTTTATAGGAGGCAGGGTCGGGCGGATAAAAGAGCCCGTGCGCCTCTACGGCCTTTTGCAGCTCGTAGGTGGTCACGCCCGGCTCGGAGATTACGTATAGGTCGTCCGGGCTAATCTCCTTGATGGTCTTCATGCGGTCCGTGCCTATGACCACGCCGCCCTCAATAGGGACAGCGCCGCCCGAGTAGCCCACGCCGCCGCCGCGCGCCGTGACCGGAAAGCGCTCTTCATTCGCCAGCCGGAGTATGGCCGCAATCTCTACGGCAGTTCTGGGCAGCAGCACGGCTTCGGGCGAAAACTTCTCCTTAACAGCGTCCTGCGCGTAGGGCTCCATCTTCTCGGCGTCTATGAGCAGGTGCCGAGGGCCGACGATGGCCCGCAGGCGCTCAAGCACACGCGG
>DASVVZ010000034.1:0-10036 GCA_036389875.1 Pyrinomonadaceae bacterium | reverse complement strand
ATCGCTTGAGACCATGACCTCCAGCCGCCTTTCGGTGCTGGCCGATAGCGACGGCGCGTTCCGTTTCAAGAATCTTGCGCCCGGCTCTTACACCGTCGTGATAGAGGCCGGCGAAGATTACGAAACCGTCAGAGAGCCTGTCTTTATAGAGGGGAACAGCAACCTCGGCAGGGGCACGCGCATTCCCATGATACCGCGCACCATCATGGTTCCGATATATCTAAGGCTCAAGTCGAATAACAGGGCTGATGCCAGCAGGCCCAGCGTTCTGAACGCGGCGCTCGCTACTGTGCCCAAGCCCGCGCTGGAGCTTTACGAGAAGGCGCAGGAGGCGATTCTGGCTGGCGACAGCAAAAAGGCCATAGAGCAACTGCGTGCGGCCATCTCCATACACCCGGACTTTGCGCTGGCGCTCAACAGCCTCGGCGTCGAGTATCTGAAGGTGGGCGACGCGGGCAGGGCCCTGGAGGCGCTTCGCGGCGCTGTGCGGCTGAGCCCGGACGCCTTCGTGCCGCGCCTCAACTATGGAATAGCCTATTTAGAGAAGAAGCAGTTTGCTGAGGCCGAAAGTAACCTGCGCCAGGCATTACAGAAGAACGACAATTCGCCTTCGGCGCACATGTACCTGGGCATCACGCTCATCAGCCTGCGCCGTTTTGACGAGGCTGAGAAGGAGCTGCAGCGCGCCGTGAGCCTGAAGGGCGGCGATACCATGGCGCAGGCGCACAAGCTTCTGGGCGGCCTCTACTGGCAGAAGGGGCAGTTCAAGCAGGCGGCCGAGCAGCTTGAGGTCTATCTGAAGCTGGCGCCCAACGCGCCCGATGCCAGCAGGATTCGAACCACGGTCAAAGAGCTGCGCAGCAAGGGGTAAAGCGGAAGGCCTTCTGCCTTTGCCCTTTCGCCCGCAATAATCCGCCAGTTCAAAAAAGAGAGAGCAAGCTTTCTCCCCGCACACGCGTGCGCTTTTGCTTTCTTAAATCAGCTAGGCTATAAAGAAAATCTACCCGGCGGCTAAGACCGAAACCCCTACGAAAGGAATTCCCTTATGTCTTCTCACTCAGTTCAAATACGGGCAGTCCTTGCCAACCGAACTGCCATGCGATTTCTGCCTCTTATACTTTTAGTCCTGTTTTCGTGCTCCGTAGCTCTGGCGCAAGCCGGGGTCGGAAGCACGCGCGACATAGCGGGCGGCACGGGCGGCGCCAACGCCATAAAGGGGCGCGTCATTGCGCCTTCGGGACGCCCGCTCAGCACTCGCGTACGCGTGCAGCTTGAAAACTCCGAGCGCGGCACGCTCAGTACTATGACCGAAGATGACGGCTCGTTCACCTTCGGCAGCCTGCTCGCCGGCTCTTACACGATTGTCGTCGATGCCGGAAAAGAGTTCGAGATAGCCAGGGAGCCCTTCTACATTGATCGCGGCAATAACGGGCGCAGCTTCACCGTGCCCGTTTATCTGAAGCCAAAGGGCGGCGCGGCCTCTACGCCCAATCCGGCGATGGCCGGGGTGCCGAAGGCCGCGCAAGACCTCTACAATAAAGCCCTCGAGTCGTCGGGCAAGGGCGACGGCAAGAAGGCCATAGAGCAGTTGAACGAAGCGATTGCGCTGCACCCGGATTTCGCGCTCGCCCTCAACGAGCTTGGCATTCAGTACCTGAAAACGGGTCAGGCGGACAAGGCCGCCGAAGCGCTCCAGCGGGCGGTCAAGCTCGCGCCTGCGGAGTTCTTCCCGCATCTCAACTACGGCATAGCGTTGCTGAACAGGAAGAGCTACATGGAGGCTGAGACGCAGTTGCGCGCAGCCCTGAAGATTAATAACGACGCGCCCACGGCGCACATGTACCTGGGCGTAGCCCTGCTCAGCTCAAGCCGCAACGAACAGACAAAAGAGTACGACATGGCCAGGTATGCGGAGGCGCAGAAAGAACTGGAGGCGGCAGCCGCTTCCGGCAAGCCCGAAGTGGCGATGGCGCACAGGTATCTGGGCGGCATCTACATAGGGAACAAGGATTACAAGCGGGCCGCAGATGAGCTGGAGCTTTATCTGAAGCTCACGCCCAAGGCCCCGGACGCGGAGAGGCTGAAGAGCACCATTAAAGACCTCCGCAGCAAGCAGTAAAAAGCGAATGGGTCAAACATTAAGCGGTGAGCAGTTAGAAGCTTTCTTCTACTGCTCACCGCTTAATGTTTGACCGGGTAACTTTTCTCAGATGTTGAATTCGAGCAGGTGGCCCATCTTCTCTTTTTTGGTGCGCAGGTATTGCTCGGCGCACTTGGGCGTTTCAACCGCCAGTTGAACCCGCTCTACAATCTGAAGCCCCGCCTCTTCCAGCGCCTGAAGCTTCAAAGGATTGTTCGACATCACCTTCACCTGGCAGAGCCCAAGCTCGAAGAGGACTTCGGCACACTGCCTGTACTCTCTAAGGTCTACGCCCAGCCCCAGACGCTCGTTGGCTTCCACCGTATCCGCGCCTTCGTCCTGAAGGGCGTAGGCGCGAATCTTGTTGATGATGCCTATGCCGCGTCCCTCCTGCTGCTGGTAGACGATTGCGCCGCGTCCCTCCTGCTCTATTACTTCCATAGCGCGCCGCAACTGGCGACCGCAATCACACTTAAGAGAGCCGAACACATCGCCCGTCAGGCACTGCGAGTGAATACGCACGAGCGTAGGCAGCTCGGGACGCATCTCGCCCTTGTATAAGACTACGAACTCTTCCGGACTCGTCAGCGAGCGGTAGCCCGCTATGCGAAACTCGCCCACCTCCGTAGGCAGCCGCGCTTCGGCCACGCGCTCTACAGACAACGCGTGCGGCGCGCGCGGGCACGTCATGGTTTGCTCTTCTTCCAATGCGGTAACTCCTTCAAAGCAGTCGCCGTCTGCTTGAAGTAATTATAGGAGTAACGAGTCTTCTAAAGCAAAAGCGCAGAAGCCCGGCTTTTTACTTTCCTTGTCATCTTCGGCGCGTTAAGATGTGGCGGCTCGTGCGGCGCGCTCCTGTGTTTCGATTTAAGCGGGGGCTGCCTCCGCACGCCAGATTCTTTACCGTGGTGAAGCGTACGTGGCGAGTGATTCCTCAAAGGAAGAGCTTCAGCAGGGCGGCCTCCTGAACGTGGATGGCGCAGACATCTCGCGCGCCACGCGCGAGCGCCGGCCCGCACTCGTTTTCCTGCGCGGCGAGCTTCTGGCCGTTCCCATTCCGCTTGAGCGCGACGAAGTAATACTCGGGCGGGCGCTCGAAGCCGACGTGCGCATCAACGATTCGCGCGCCTCCCGTATGCACGCGCGTATCACGACGGAGCGCGATGAGGCTACGGGTGAAACGCGCCACCGTATCAGCGACCTAGGCTCCACCAACGGGACTCTTCTGAACGGCGAGCCCATCTCCGAAGCCCTGCTCAGCGATGGTGACAAGATAACCATAGGCGAGCACCTCATGCGCTTCGACATGCTGGACGAGATAGACCGTGAGTACCAGAGGCAGATTCACCGCCTGCTGGCGCACGACGAGCTGACGGGGCTTTTGACCAGCAAGTCCTTCTTCTCGGAACTCCGCCGCGAAGCCGCGCGTGCGGAGCTTGAGTCGCGCCCCTTCTGCGTGCTGATGATGGATTTGGATCACTTCAAAGAGGTCAACGACACCTACGGCCACCTTGCCGGAAGCCAGACCCTAGAACAGACGGGAATGGTGATCACACGCGCTCTTCGCGCGGGCGACGTGGCAGCACGCTTCGGCGGAGAGGAGTTCGCGGCCTTTCTTCTGGACGCCGACATAGCGCAGGGAATCGTCGCCGCCGAGCGAGTGCGCGCAGAGATGGCCGCGCACGCCTTCCCTGCCACACGTCACGGCTCAAGCGACACGGAAGCCCGTACCCATCACATCACCATCAGCATTGGCGTAGCGGTATTCCCGGACGATGCGCGCGACCCCATAGAGCTGATGGAGATGGCGGACTCCGCCCTCTACCGCGCCAAGGCCACGGGGCGCAATCGCGTCTGCACCTACCGGCAAGTCTCCACGGACAACAAAGACCCTCTGCCCTCAAGACGTGAATAAAGATAGTCCCGAATTCAGGGGCGAAAACTCTTTCTTTTGACTTGAGACCTCAAACCCGTGACTTTCTGCAACGCGGGATGTTTTCGCGCGTGTAAGGGTTCTGGTGGCGGCAGACGGCTGGTTGCGCGGGGCAGACATGTACGCAGCTTGCGCCGATTCTACGCTCGCGTGTATGCTTTGAAGTGAGAAACAGAGAGGGAATGATAAAAGAGGCTCATGGCCTCTTTCTGACTCACAGCCGGAAATTTTTTAACAGTGAGCGCCAGACTAAATCTCGCCAGCCACCCGTTTCGCAATCACACGCTGCCGTGGGCAATTGCCAGCATTATTACGCTTGCGTCCATAGCGGCGCTCGTCTTCATCTTCGTCAAAAGCAGTGAGATGAATCGTCAGGCCCTCATCGTAGAGCGCGACGTGAGCACGCTCGGCCAGCAGTTGAGGGAGTATGAGAAAAAGGCCAGCGAGATAAGACAGGCGCTCACGCCCGAGCAGCGCACGCTCCACGACGCGGCGCACGCTCTCGTTGACCGCAAGCGCTTCTCCTGGTCGCGCCTCTTCGCAGACCTTGAGGCCAACATGCCGGGCAACGTGCGCGTCTCGCGCATCAACGTGCGCGACGTGGACGCACGCCCGGGCCAAACGGTAGCCGACCTTGAGCTGTCCGTCATAAGCAAAGACCCTGCGGAAGTCACAGGCATGATGAGCCGCATGAACAGCACAGGGATTTTCCGCGCAGACCTTGTCTCGCAGAATCCTTCGAAAGGCAGAGGCGAAGGCGCCGAATGGGTGCTTGCAGTTCATTACATGCAGCGCTCGGGCGGATAACTTCATGGACTCGGGATTTGAAACTTGGGAATGAGTAATCAAGCAGCTACTGATAAGACCCCGGCGCCTGTGGCGCGACGCGAGCGGATTCGCATACGCGTGGAGAGCCTGCGGCGCGAGCCAAAGCTCGGCATGCTGGGCCTGCCGGAAATCATAGCGCTCGGCATAAGCTTTCTACTGCTGACGATCGTAATCTTCATCTACTTCTATCTCTTCGTCCCCGCAAGCACGCGACAAGTCAGAGCACTTGAGCAGCGCGAGGCGCTTCAGAGGCGTCTGCGCGAAGCTCAGAAAGGCTTTAATGTGAACGCCAGCACGGGGGCCACCGTGGCGGAGATAGACAAGAGCCTACAGGAGTTTGAAGAGACCAAACTGTCGCCGGGCGAAGAAGGCCGCATGGCCATCTATCAGGAGCTGAACGAGCTTATTCGTCGCAACGCCCTGCGCACCACCGGAGGCATCAAGTACAGCTCACTAGACCCGCTGGGTGAACAGACCGGCACAAGCTCTCAGACGACGCGCACGGGCAGCGCCAAATGGCAGAGCATCTATCCGGGCCTCGGAGTGAGCCTGACGGTCGAGGGCCAGTACTCGAACGTGCGCCGCTTCGTTCGTGACATAGAGGCCAGCCGGCAGTTCGTCATCATCAACGCCGTCGAGCTTGAAGGAGCGGACAACGCGGCTGCGCGTACGGCCGTGCCGACCGAGGGAGCAGCGCCCGGCGCAAGCGCCCCGCCGTCTTCAATCGTCAGCCTGCGCCTGGAGATGGCTGCCTATTTCCGCCGCAACGCATCAAACGCAAGGACGGAGCAGCCGCAGCAAACCGGCACTCCCTAGAGTCCCAGAGGTTTTGAAGGAGTTTAGTAATGGCTTCACCGGAAGAGAATCCAAAATCGGAACGCAAGAAAATGATAGCGGCGGCTGCGCTCGGCTTAGTCGCGCTAGTGACTCTCTGGTACGCCTTCTTCAGCTCGCCTTCAAAGCCTGCGGCAGCAACGCCTACAAACTCTGCGAACGCCAATAGAGCAACGCTTGCGCCGCGTTCGACCTCGGGCGGCACGGCCCCGACGATCAGGAACGCCGGTCTGCGCGAAGAAGAAATGCCGCTTGCCGCGCCCGCGCCCATTCCGCTCGGAGACGCGCCGCCTCTGGCAGTGCCCGAAGCCAGCCGCAACATCTTCGCCTTTTATGTTCCGCCGCCGCCTCCTGTGAAACCGAGCCCGCAAGCTCCTACGCCGACCCCGGTGCCTCCTCCGCCTTTGACCATCACTTCCGTCTCGCCCACGAACGTTTACGCGCGAACGGGCGACTTCAAGCTGGATATCACGGGCGACAAATTTACTCCGCAGACGCGCATATACATTGACGGGCGCGAGTTGGAGACGCGCTACCTGGGCGCGCAGCAGCTTTCGGCCACAGTGCCGGCAGCCGCCATAGCCTACGAGGGCGCGCGGCAGGTTACTGTACGCACGCCTGACGGAAGCCTTTATTCGAATACAGTCGCAATTAGCGTGGCGGCTCCGCCTGCGCCCAACTATACCTACGTCGGACTCGTGGGCGGTCGGCAATACAATGACACGGCCATTCTCAAGGATAAGAGCAACAAGAATCTTGTAAACATTCAGCGCGGCGACACCGTCGCCGGCCGCTTCCGCGTCACGAGCATCTCTCAGCGCGAAGTCGTGCTGGTCGATAGCTCGCTACGCATCAAACACACGCTGCCTTTGACAACGGAAAGCCAGACGCCCGGCGGCCCGCAGCGCGTGCCGCAGCCCGTGATCAACGATGAAGAGCCTAATGAATAAGCTAAAGTGCGGAGCTTCATGCGGGCTCAAGCCTGATTTGAAGCTGCGCGAGGGAGGCGAACGCGGCTATACGCTCTTCGCCCTGATGGCGTTGATGACGCTGCTTGCGCTCTTCGCCACGGCCGCCGCTCCGAACGTCCGGCAGCAGGTCTTGCGCGAGCGCGAGCAGGAGGCCATCTTTCGAGGCGAAGAAGTGGCCGAAGCCATACGTCTATACTTTCGCTATACGGGCAGGCTGCCGACCTCCATGGAGCAGCTCCTTGAGGGAGTCCCGCGCGGGACAAAGAAAATTCAGGTTCTAAGACGCGTCGCCGCCATCGACCCGCTGACAAACGATGAGTGGAAGCTGATTCGCCCGCGCACGCAGACCATGATTCAATTTCAGCGTGCAGTCATGATCTACGCCGGCGGAAGATTACCTGCAACTACCCGGGACCCGCAGCTCTTTGCACGCTACGGCGTACAGGTCACAAACCAGCTCGATACAGGGTCGAACATCTCCACACCCTCGGTCGAGGATGACTCCTCAAACGGCATAGGAGAATTTATAGGCGTCGCCAGCCGTAATACTGACGAGTCCGTGATTACGTACTACGGCATTGATCATCACGATCAGTGGATATTCACACCGCTCTTCCGATAAACCCGCAATCATCTCTTATTCAATTCTCATCAGCTTCATGAAGCTGATGAGAAAACTATTCTTCGACCTATTTCAGGCTCTCACTCAACGCTTATAACTTTCTATAGCAGCGCACTATCACGATTGATTTCATCACAAAATCTCTCTGACGAAGGGTTGATGCGGATGAATCTCGCGCATAAAAGAAATTTTTTCGACAGAAAGATGAATAATTTATTGACATCTGCGCTCAATGCGTTTATATACCAACATGTTGTGCGCCGTTTACTCTAGGCCACAAGAGAAATTGCAATACAGTATCTTGTGGTGATAGCAACTAAACCGAAAAGGAGCAACTGAAACCTATGGCAACTAAAAAAGCAGGAAAGAAGTCAGGTAAGGGTGGTGGCGGTTCTAAGGGCGGCGGCGGCGGCTCGAAAAAGAGCGGCGGCTCGAAAAAGGGTGGCGGCTCGAAGAAGGGCGGCTCCAAGAAGAGATAACGCAGCCTCAACTCGCAACAACGACAACCTTCCAACGGCGCACATAAAACACTTCGGCCTGCGGGCCTTTAACAAGGGACGGCGAAAGCTTCAAGAGAAGCCAAGCCGTCCATTCTTTTTCTTGCGCGTCGACATCGCTCTTAGCTATGCTCAAAGAGCAGCGAGCAACATTTAATGCGTGAAGAGAACATATACAGAATTGAGGTCGTAAGGAGGGCGGGCGATTGCGTGAAATGGATGAGCGACCCTGGGGGCGCTACGAGGTTTTAGAAGAGCGCGAGGGATACAAGGTCAAGAGGCTGGAAGTTAAATCAGGAGCACGCCTCAGCCTTCAACGTCATTCGCGTCGCGCGGAGCATTGGGTCGTTGTCAGCGGAACCGCCGACGTTGTCTGTGGCGACCGCAAGTTACAGCTTAATCAAGGCCAGCATATACACATACCGTCTTCAACCAATCATCGGCTGGGCAACAGCTCCGATATACCGCTCGTGCTTATAGAGGTGCAGTTAGGCGACTATCTGGGCGAAGACGACATAGTACGCCTTGAAGACGACTACGAAAGAGGTTGACAGAACAGTTTTGAGTTTTCAGTTTTCAGCAAATACAGGTTTGCTTTTAACTGGAAACTGGAAACTGAAAACTACCTGTATGCTTGCAGTTGCGCTTGTTGAGCCTGAGATTCCGCCAAATACGGGCAATATTGCGAGGCTTTGCGCGGCGGTGCGTGTGCCTCTGCATATTGTCGGGCCGGTCGGATTTCGGCTCGATGACAGGGCTGTGAGACGCGCGGGGCTTGATTACTGGCCTGAAGTCTCACTACATCGCCATCGCGACGTGGAGGCGTTGTGGGCGTCGCTTTCAGGCGCAAGCTTCGTTTACCTTACCACCAAGGCGGAGAAGCCTTACACAGAGTGGCGCTTTGAAGGAAACGAGTGCCTTGTGTTTGGCAGCGAGACGCGCGGGCTTCCCCCTGACCTCCTGAGCGCCAACCGGGAAAAGTGCCTGACCATCCCTATGCTTAATCCGAACGTGCGCAGCCTCAACCTTTCCACAGCCGTCGCCATAGTCCTCTACGAAGCGTTGCGCCAGACCGCGGCTCTTCTATTTACCGGCCCTAGCCTCTCCAAAGAGGAATAATTCAATCACTCGTGTTAGAATAATTGGTTTACACCTAAGGCGAACAAAAGCGCCTGTTTTATCTATAGTAGAGGGATTATGGTTCAGCAGAGAAAAGAGATACGCAATATAGCTATCATCGCGCACGTAGATCACGGTAAAACTACGCTCGTAGATGCCATGCTCAAGCAGGCCGGAACGTTCCGCGAGAACGAGCAGGTGCGCGACCGCGTGATGGATTCTATGGATTTAGAGCGTGAGCGCGGCATCACCATCATGGCGAAGAATACGGCCGTGCGCTACGGCGACGTGAAGATAAATATCGTGGACACGCCCGGCCACGCCGACTTCGGCGGCGAGGTTGAGCGCGTGTTGAAGATGGTGGACGGCGTGATGCTGCTCGTCGATGCGGCGGAAGGATGCCTGCCGCAGACGCGCTTCGTCTTGCGCAAAGCTCTCGAAGCCCGTCTTCCGGCGATAGCCGTGGTCAATAAGATTGACCGGCACGACGCTAGACCGGCCGAGGTCGTGGATGAAATCTACGAGCTGTTCCTGGATCTGGACGCGACCGACGAGCAGATAGAGTTTCCGATTCTCTATGCCGTCTCGCGCGACGGCGTTGCTAAAAAGAGTCTGGATGACGAGTCGAAAAACTTACGTCCGCTCTTCGACCAGATACTTGAGACTATTCCTGCGCCGGAAGCCTTGCGCGACGATACGCTTCAGTTGCTGGTGGCAAACCTTGACTACAGCGAGTACGTCGGCCGCCTCGCTATCGGCCGCATCTTTTCGGGCGAGATAGCCGTGGGCGATACGGTTGCGATCACGCGCCGGGACGGCTCCATAGAGAAGACTCGCATCTCGCAGCTTTACGCATTCGAGGGGCTCAAGCGCGAGTCCGTTCAGAGTGCGGGCGTTGGCGAGATAGTTGCTCTGGCCGGTATAGAGAACATAGAGATAGGCGAGACCATAACGAGCGCGACCAATCCGAAAGCGCTGCCCGTCATTGCCGTCGACGAGCCGACCATCTCCATGATTTTCGGCGTCAACACGTCGCCCTTTTCCGGGCGCGAGGGAAAGTTTGTTACATCCAGACAATTGAAAGAGCGCCTT
>DASVVZ010000033.1:0-1813 GCA_036389875.1 Pyrinomonadaceae bacterium | reverse complement strand
AGAGTACATCCCGTGATGCGACTTGCGTTTGGGAGCGAGTTCAGCCAGCGAGCGTGAGAGGGGTTGTGAACGGAGCAAGAAGGGATTTATTGCTCGTCGCTGAACTTGTAGCCGATGCCCCAGACTGTCAAGACCATATGCGGATTTTCCGGGTTCTCTTCAATCTTGGCGCGCAGTCGATTGATGTGTGAATCGATCGTCCTGTCGTACCCTTCATAAGAGTAGTCCCAGATTTTTTCAAGCAGGTACTTACGGGGGAAAACCCTCCCCGGGTTCGATGCAAAGAGCCGCAGGAGGTCGAACTCCTTTGGCGTCAATTCAACTTGCCTGTCGCCCACTACGACTTCGCGCTTGGAAGGGTCTATGCGAAGTCGGCCGCGCACGATAGGCGCTTCATCAGAGTTGCCGTCGGTGCTTACGCTGGTGCGCGAGCGCCTCAGGACTGACTTGACGCGGGCCTCAAGCTCCCGCAGAGAGAAGGGCTTGGTGATGTAATCGTCCGCGCCCATCTCAAGACCTAACACCTTGTCAACTACGTCATCCTTGGCCGTCAGCATCAGTATAGGGATATAAGGAGCCTTCTCCCTAAGCTCACGACAGACCGCCAGGCCGTCCATCTTCGGCAGCATCAGGTCCAGCACGACCGCATCCGGGTGGTCGTGAAGGGCCGTCTGCACGCCCGCCACTCCGTCTTCAGCCGTCTTAACCATGTAGCCCGCGCGCGTAAAATATTCGCTGATGGCGCTTGAGATGTTTTCGTCATCTTCTACGACGAGCAGCGTCGTTTTACGCTCAGTGAGCTGTACCGATTCGTTCTCGTCTCTGCTTCTGACTTTATCTACGGATGTTGGCATCAGTGATTTATAAGGCGAAGGACGGATGGCGTGTCCATTCAAGGGGGCCGCCTTGTGGCGGGGGCGGAGCCCCGGTCTAAAGAGAATATAACAGGGGGAGGCGGGTAAACTCAAGCATTAAGTTACACATATCTCGCCAGGGGGTCGGTACGCTGCATTACATTTACCCCTTGAAAGTGGCACCGCAAAGCAGCCCGCAAAGGTCTTTCAGGCCATCGAAAGAGGCTCATACAGGCCCTGCGGCATGGAAACGTAACCTGCTGACTCCTTACGACTTCCCTATCTCGAACGTCCCGTACGCCCGTCCCGCCGCATCCGGTGCAATCAATCTTCCCGGCGAGCCTGCGGCGGTCGGGAGCAGTTGTCTTAACCTGAGTCCGGGCGTATTGTTCCGGAGAAGTTTTGCACCCATAAAAGGAGAGAAGCAGATGACCCCCGAAGAGAGAGAAAGACTGGTAGAGCGCTATGCCGACGGATATTCCGAAGTGGAGAGGAGCCTGGAAGGATTCCCCGAAAATCACCTCACCTCGCATCCGATTGAAGGAAAGTGGAGCGCCTGCGAGATAGTGCAGCACCTGGCCGACAGCGAGATGACGAGCGCGATTCGCATCAGAAAGCTCATAGCCCAGGACAAGCCCGCGATTGAAAGCTACGACCAGGAGGCATTCGCAGAGCGCCTCAGGTATAACGAGCGCGACATTCAACCTGCTTTGGACGCGTTCAAAGGCGCACGCTCCAGCACGGCGCAGCTACTGCGCACCTTGACCGAAGAGGAATGGAAGCGCGAAGGCTCTCACCCGGAGCACGAAACGTACACCGCCGAAGACTGGCTCAGAATCTACGCGGAGCACGCCCACAACCACGCCGCGCAGATTCGCCGCCTGCGCGAGGCTATAGGGTAAGAAGAAGAAGAATTAAGAGCGATGGGCTGCGGAACCAGGATAAGAAGGAACCACTAA
>DASVVZ010000032.1:0-8040 GCA_036389875.1 Pyrinomonadaceae bacterium | reverse complement strand
CTGTCCCTGTTAGCTCCGAGTTCATGCGCGAATTAGGGGAGTTTGAGTTTTCGGCTTCTTTCCCAGAGGTACAAGACGAGATAGGTTAGAAGTGCGTACCCTATAAAGTTGCTGAAGAGTATCACTGGGATTTCACCGCTTATATCGTCGAAAGTAGCGCGGGGCAGAAGAAGTTCGGGCCAGCTAATCACTAAGACAATCGTCTCAAGATACCTGTGCCGTTCGGGGTCAAGGTTCGCACAGGCAGCCCAAAGAGCAAAGAATAAGCTCTGGGGTATCACTATCCCGGCGACCATAGAAATAAAGAAACGCTCCATTGGCCCGTCCCTCAATCTCAAAGATGGAATGTTTCAACTTTCCGGCCGCGTAACTGGAAGCTTAAAGCTGCGCGTAGATAATCAGGGGCTCGTCCACGGCAGCAGTGTCCTAATTTGCCGGCCGGTTGAGCAGTCGGGCGAGTAGCTTCCGCAGTTGGTCGTGGTCTTCCGGGTAGGTGATCCAGTCGTTGCCGCCGATGTTCACGTCCGTGCCTTCCAATTCCTTGCCGTACTTCTCCGCCATCACGACGAGCGGCGTGTGCCCGTCGTACTTCGCGTGCTCGCGTATCCTGCGCCCCGCGGCCAGCGCGGCTTCCGGTGCTTTGCGGACGAGGTTGATGAGCACTAAGTCCGCCTCCGCGCCCCCGCCGCCCAACCTGTCTAAAGCGTCTTCTTCGTCGAGCGCCAGCAACAGGCGGTAGCCGTAGGTCTGTAGATTCCCCTTCAAGACGGAACGCGCCCGGATTGATTAGAGGTGTTAGCAGGCCACGGATTGTTCGGCGGCAATCAACAACTCTACCGCGTGGGTCGCTTCTGGCGTCGGGGGCCGCTGCCGTACGACCCGAGCGAGGGGCCAATCTTTTCAGGGCCTGGGGGCAGGCTTTGCTGCTTCGACTTCTTTGAGGCCCTCGACTTCATACTTGATTTTGAGGTAGAGCGTGAACTGTACCACCGGCTCTATGATGACGGGGTTGATGACGTGGTCGAAGTTGTTGGCCTTGACCGGATTGAAGAAGAAGGTGCGGCTCTTGCGCGCTCGCTGAATGGTGTACCTCTGCCGATCGCTGTAGTCGGGCGCGATGTTCTCCGACTCGTAAGCGGTGTAGGAATCATATAACTCCGTGGGAAAGTATATGCTGGGCTTCTCCGCATAGATTTGCGCGGGCGGCAGCAGCCTGATGCCCAGCAGCCGCTCGTAGCGCGCCACCTTCTGTTTGACTATCCGCGCGGCCTCTTCCATCAGGCGGTTCTGTATGGGCACGGGGTCGCTGACGATGTAGTCGACCTTGATGAGGTCGAAAATCTTTGAGCCTGAAGCCGTGATGACCAGAGTGTCCAGCAGCGCCTTGTCCCTGTAATGTACCGAGATGTTTTTCTTCAGCTCGAATCCCACCAGCTTCTCACGGGCTATGTTTCCTTCTATCTGGAAAGCGTAAATCTTGTTCTGCGCCGCGAAGTCAACGTAGATGTCTTCGGCTTTTATCCCAAGCTGCTTGAGCGCGGCCGTGAACTGGCCCGTGGTGGCATCCATCTTCTGATTGCACTCTGGGACGGTGGCGCACTCCTCCGCGATGCCGAACACGGCCACGTACTCATCCGCCTTGACGTTCATCAGCACGCTCGCCTCTACGAACATTGAGGTCGGAGAAGGAGGCGTGTTGTTGGTATTGCGCTTGCTCGTCTCGTTCTGCTCGGCGCGACGGTTCCCGCCCGCTTCCGAGTAGCCCACGTTGCCGCTCGCCTGCGCGAAGCAGACGCCGGCCGAGGCCATGGTCATCAGGGAAAGAAGTGTGGCTGTCAATATAAGAGTTGCCGCAGGCATTTTAGGCTTCAACGGGGGATTCCTTTCGCTGCCGTTTAATGGATTGTAGAAGGGCCCGGACTTTCTTTACACGGCCGGGGGTTCCGGATTCCTGAAAAACTCTGCTCTTCTATGATAAATCCCGCGCGGAGTCAATAAAGAAAGCGGGCACGTAGTGTCCTTATTTGAACACTTCTATACGGTATCCCCGGCGTCTCTTCGGCGTACGCGGCGGCGGGTAGCTATATAAGTCATTCAACACCGCAGATTCCGAAGAGATGCTGTAGGCGAGCGCAGAGAGTTCTTAAATCAGGACATTACTCATCTGAAAGAGGCCTTGACAAACTGACCCAATGCTAATATTTTACATGGGCCACTCCCGGTAATAATGATGCGCCGTCTCTACCCCATATCATCGATGCTTCAAGAAGGCCGGGTTTTCACCAGCAGCTTTGGTTAGGAAGTTTGGTTTCCTGACTGCCCAGCAAACCCATCTACCCCTGAAAGGAAATAAATGATTACCCTTAAAATTAACCGTAAGATTTTAGCTATTGGACTCGCCGTCCTGTCGCTGACCATCCTGGTTTCTTCGTCGGCCCGCACCTCGCAGGCTTCTACAAATACAGCCGCCGTCAACGCGACTCAGAATGATGAGCTCGATTTCACGCTCGTGAACGGGACGGGCTACAGCATTAAGAAGGTTTATATCGGCCCGAGCAACAATCCCAACTGGACTTCCGATATGGAGGTTCTACACGGAAGAACATTCCAAAACGGGACGGCCCTGGACATCAGTTTCAGCCCTAAAGCGAGAGCGGCCAAGTGGGACCTGAGGGTGGAGTGGGCAGATGGCGACGCGCCCGTGAACTGGTACGGACTCGACCTGACCACGATTGAAAAGCTCACCCTGCTCTACGACGCGGACAGCGGCAAAACTTCCGTCCGCATCAACTAGAGTACGCGATAATCTACACGGCGTACGCCGTAAATAGCATGCTGCAAAAAGTCTAAAGGCGGCCATTTAATGGCCGCCTTTAGACTTTTTCAGGAAACCCTCTCTTTTGACGAGCGGAAGCTGACCGGAAAGCCTGTCAGCGGTATGCGTGCACGCGTTTCCCGCGCCGCCACAGGAAGGCAAAAGTCAGGACTGAATAAGCCGTAAGATTGATAAGCGTGAATAAGATCAACCCTGTTAGTGACAGTCTCAACCGGGAGCCGGCAAGGGGAGGGAACACCCGCCGCAGGAAAGGCATGGGCCAATCAAGTAACCATGCGAGAGGAATCCTCTCAACTAAAAACGTGTCCGGATATTTCGATGAAGCGTAGTAGTCAAGTGCGCTAATTGAGAAGGTACAGGGCGATAATAATCAGCGTACCGCCCGCAATGGAGAATAACAAGCGTCTCATTAATTGGCCCTCCGTCCAAAACTTATAGACTGATTACAGATCAAACACTCTTCTGCTATTTCGTCACCCGGAAGTAGCCGGTCTGTGGCGTCTGGCCGGAGGCGGTCAGCCTGTAGACGCAGCTGAGAGCGTCTGTCGAGGCAAAGGTGCAGCGCATGGCCATGGCCCAGTTCAGGCTCGCGCACCCGAGCGAGCCGTACAGATCAGCTTCGCCCTTACCCTTGTTGATGGTGCCGCTGGCCTCGCCGTCTCCGCACAGGTCGCCGGAGAAGCTCATCTGCATACGCATGTAGCCTGTGTCGTTGTTTATCTCCGTCACCCTTATCTCTGCACGACCCCTGGCCGGGGGATTGTTAGTGGTATTAACTGCCTGACCCGTGTAGCTCCCGGTGCGCTCGGAGTAGTCCGTGTCGGTGCCTGTGGAGTTATTAGAGTTGTTGTCGCCAGTGCTTGATTTCGCGGTTGAGACGTTGCCCGGTTTAGAGTTGTTGGAAGATCTGCCTGCGTTCGCATCTACGCGGTTCGGACTGTTGCCTGAGATGAGGACTATGGCTATGACCGTCACCACTCCGCCCAGAACAAACAGGAGCGAGAGCCCGCCTATAATCCAGGGCAGCGCACTCCTCTTGCGCGGCTGCTGAGTAGTCGTGAAGCGCTGCGCGGGCGGCGGCTGCCAGTTCGGCGGGGGCTGCTGGCTGTAGAGGGGATTGGTCGGAGGGCTTGCCTGCGGCACAGTGTTGGGAGCGCCGGGGAGGACGAGCGTGGCCTGCGAGTTCTGTGCGGGAGCTGTGTCTCGTAAAAGCGGCGCTCCGTCCGCTAGACAGAAGCTAAGTGTATCGTCCGCGTAAGTCTGGTTGCAGGTGGGGCAGCGTTTCATCGGAAAGTTCTTTCCTGGATTTTATCAGGAGCCCCCTCTCCCGACGGGCGGAAGCAGCGCCGCGAGCATCTCGAAGGAATCATGCACGGCGCTGTAGGACTCCTTCAGCTCCGCGTCCGTGCCCGCGCCCGCGTCCTGTTTGAAGCGCTTGAGCGCGCCGTAGAACTTATCCAGCCCCTCCTTGAATTCGTCCGCGTGCTCTTTTTTGACGCCTGCCGGAACACCCAGCTTCATAATCGCTTCGCCGCGACGCGCCAGCTCCGCGGCCTGAGCGCGTATGGTCTTGAAATCACCCTTCGGCAGCGCCTCGTGCTCCAGTGGATGCAGCACGTCGTGAAACTCCTCGTACTCCCTCACGCTGAAATGCTCGGCCGTCGCCGCGGGCGACAAAAGAAGAGTTAAGGCAGAGATAATAAGTGCTGACAATACAAGCCGCTTCATCATTTGTTCTTTCCTCTTAGTATGAATAAACGATCAGGATTATACATTCCTTATCCGGCAGAGTTGTAGCTCAGGCCGAGCGAGATGATTTTCTGCAAGAGCGTCTCGTAGGGGATGCCGCAGTGGGCCGCGGATTCCGCGAAGTCGTCGCCGTAGGCTATGTTGGGGTTGGGATTGGCTTCCAGCAGGTACAGGTCGCCCTCTTCCGTGAGGCGGTAGTCGAGGCGCGCGTAGCCGCTCAGGAAGAGCAGGTTGTAGATGCGCTTTGAGAGCCGCTCTATGCGCTTGGTCATCTCGGGCGAGAGGTCGGCGGCCTGCGTGACCAGTCCTATCTTCTCCTGATAAGCCGGATCCCACTTGACCTTGAGCGTGGCTATGTTGGGCGCGCCTTCCGGCAGGTTGGGCATGACAAGCTCCCAGGGCGTGTAGGTCTGCACCCTGCGGTTGCCGATCACGCCCACGTAGATTTCGCGCCCCGCTATGTACTGCTCCACGAGCGCGTGCGTGTTGGTCTGACGGTGTATGAACTCTATGCGCTCGGCCAGCTTCTCGTCGTCGTGTACGACGGAGGCGCGCGCTATGCCTACGGAGCCTTCTTCGCTGACCGACTTCACCAGGAGCGGGAATTTCAGGCGGCGCGGTCGCACCACCTTTCGATTCATGGGAAAGACTATGAAGCGCGGCACCAGCACCTTGTGATAGGAGAGCACCATCTTCGAGAGCGCCTTGTCGTGCGCCAGCGTGAGCCCGCGCGGGTTGCAGCCCGTGTAGGGCTGGCGCATCAGTTCAAGGAAGCTGACGACGTGCTGATCGTAGAGCGGGTCGCCGTGAAACTCTTCCAGCAGGTTGAAGGCCACGTGCGGGTTGAAATCCTGTATGGCCGTGGAGATAACGCCGAGGTCGTCGTAAAGCCCCAGGGGCTGCACGTCGTGCCCCAACCCCTTCAGAGTAGAGATAACGTCGTACTCGGTTTTCCATAGCAGGTGGTCTTTCTCGCTCGCGCCGTCCAATGAATCCGGCGGCACGCAGTCCTTGTGAACCAGCACGTTTATGCGCAGACGTTGTCGGGATTTTGAGCTCATACGGGGATGCGGTGATAGCCTGTGTGCAGCATGTTCATAACATGAACGGTCAACGACACCAGAAGCGCGCGCCGCGCCTCGCGCTTTGTGCCCATCAAACGCAGCTTCAAATCCCGGCTCCTCTCAATCATATTCTTCAACACGTGGTCGACGGTGTACTGGTGCACGCCGGTCCCTTCGGCAACTATCTCTCGCACCTCCCGGCGTATGCTGCGAATGAAGCTGGCCGCAGTGGGGCGCGACAAGTGATTGGAGCTTTCAGCGAAGATACGCAGCAGGTCTCTGTCGTAATAAGCTCCGCGCTCTACCGCGTACTGCTGGCGCTTGCGGCTGTAATGCTCTCGAAGTGTGACGCGCACCTCCGCCAGCGGCTCAACCTTGTCGCGGCGGCGATTCCTTCTCGGCTGCCCCTTTATTTCCTCCATCAGCTCGTCCACGTACTCCAGCTTTCCGAGCGCGGGCCAGCCTTTATAACGCGTGCGCCAGCGCGAGCGCGCCGAGAGCCAGACGGCGAAAGTCTCTGCGAAGTCTTCGGCCGGGTGCGCCTGCGCGTACCACGCCCCCAGATGCAGCACGAAATTGCGGCTCTTGGGACGCGGCTTGTAGGAGTCCGGGTAGGGCTGCGCGAAGGAGCCGAAAAGCTCCCTCCAGCGCCTCTTGAAGTGCAGGCGATATGCGGTGTCAAGAGCGTGCCCCGCCTCGTGTCTAAGGATACGCATGCATTCGGGTTCCGTGCCGCCTTCGACTTCAAACATCTGCTTGCGCTCAAGCTGTATGAGGCGCGGGTGAGCCAGGTAAAAGGGGATCGCAATGCCAGGAACGCCGTCGGGCGAAAACCATTCCTCGCCCAGCCAGACGTGGGGCTTGAAGCGAATCCCTCTCGCATTCAGCTCCTCGTAGAGCCGCTTGATTCTCCCCTCCAGATTCGTCCCCGCAATACGCAGAGGAAGATCGCAAAGGCGCAAATCCAGCAGTTCCTCGTCCCGCAGCAGATACCATTTACGTCCGGCGCTCACCGCTTTCACACCCCTTGAAAGATGAATAAACCCCCGGCCCTCACTTCGTTCAGCCAAGCAGGTAACTAAAAAGGGCAGCAGTCAACTGCTACCCTTCTGTCATACACCCGGCAGGACTCGAACCTGCGACCTTCTGATTCGAAGTCAGACGCTCTATCCAACTGAGCTACAGGTGCGGATAAACTTCAAAAGTCATTTTAGGGATTTTCCCGCCCGGTGTCATCTGACGGCGAGCCTGAAGAGTATCCAAAATTCATTTCTACGCACCTGCTCGCAAAAAAGAGAGAGGTCACACGGGCCCTCGCAACCTGTGTGACCTCGATCCGCTGCGTTCACTCCAATGAAGGGGAACATGCGAATTGGCCGCGCACTTTATCACCGAAGCAGGGGCGCGACAACGCCAATTTTCTAAAACCGAACGATGGGCGAACACTTATAGAACTATGACAAAATCCTCGCGGCTTTTGTCATAAAGAGTTTACTGGCGGCTTCACTTTTTCGCCGCCCCGGCCTGAAACTCCTGTCGAATCATCCGCACAAGGGAAGTTATCTCTTCCGGCTTGAGCTTGTCCTTGAATGCGGGCATGGCCTCTTCGCCGTCGCTGATTATTTTGGCCAGCTGCTCGTCCGTGTGAGAGAGCGCGTGCCCCTTCTTGAGGCTCGGCACCTTAATCTTCTTACCGAGGATAGTCGGGGTGCCGCCTTCGCCGTTTATGCCGTGGCAGCGAGCGCACTCGGCAGCGTAGATGGCGCGTGCCGAAACCATCGCGTCGGGCGTAGAGGCAGGCTGCGCCGTGTTGGTGTTAGCCGCCGGCGCGGTGTTGGCCGTGTTCGCGGTCTGATTCGTGTTGGAGGCGCTCGTGCACGCCGCCACAAAAAGGCCCGCGAAGAGAGCTATGGACAGAAGCTTGACAATTTTCATCCTTAATCTTCTTCTCCTATCTTTTCTTGAGCGAGACTGTCCATTCGGCTATCTCGCGCTTTTCGTCTTCGGTCAGCTTGTCTTTGAAAGAAGGCATGAGCGGGTCGAGGCCGTAAGCCAGCGGGTCGTTCATCAGCGCTATGATGTCTTCAACCGAGCGGCGCGGCTTTGTGCCGATGCCAATCAATCGCGGATAAATCTTCACGCCCTGCCCGCGCGTACCGTGGCAGCCGGAGCATTTGGCCACGTAAGCTTCCGGCGGATTTGTCGCGGAGATGACCTTCTGCGGGCGATTGCCGGAAGCATTTGAATTATCATTGGTCGCGGTCGCGCCGTTGCCCTTCTCGTTTGCGTTCATCGTCTCGTCTATGGTGGACTCGCTGGTGCGCGTGCGGAGCGGGACGAAGGGCGCGGCGCGGAACGCGGCTTCCTCCGCGTTCTGCCTGGCGAGCTGCG
>DASVVZ010000031.1:0-7946 GCA_036389875.1 Pyrinomonadaceae bacterium | reverse complement strand
CTCGCTTGAGCGGATAGAGGAATTGCAGCGCGAGGGTCATCCGATTACGCCGGGCTCCGCAGGCGAAAACATAACCGTGCTGGGACTCGACTGGTCTAAGCTGGAGCCGGGCGCTCGTCTGGCTCTGGGCGATGAGGTGGTGCTGGAGATCACTAGCTACACGAAGCCCTGCAACAGCATCGCGGGCTCCTTCATCAAAGGCGACTTCCGCCGCATAGCGCAGAAGACGCATCCGGGCTATTCAAGGCTCTACGCGCGGGTGCTCAGCACGGGCCGCCTGCGCGCGGGCCAGGAGGTTCGCCTCCTTGAATCAAACACGGATGCGCGAAAGCCCCTCGCCGAGCGCTTAAGCGGCAAGTTGAGCCAGTTGCTAAGCGTGCTGTATATTATCAGGTAAAGCAGGTACGTGGAGGCGTAGGCTAATTGGTAAGTCAGCGGTCTTGAAAACCGCCGCGCGAAAGCGCTTGGGGGTTCGAGTCCCTCCGCCTCCGTCAATAAAGTCAGAGAGAGTGTGTTTTTACCCATCAGGAGCCGCCCGGCGCTTTTACTTAGCTCCCGGCGGCTCGCACGATTTGAGAAAGCCCCGGCTGAATAATGTAAGGACAAGGGGAGTCGTTGATGAATATTGAGGCAGTAGGCGAAAGCGGGAGGGCGGCCGTAGGGAGCGCGCTGGCCAATCTCTGGCTGTGGCTTCAGAGCTTTACGGAAATCTGGGAGCACATCAAGGGCTACATCAATTACAAGTTCATCTTCGGAAAGATTGAGTTCACTCTCTCCACGCTCGTTCAGGGCATAGTAGTCTTCCTGATAGCCATCTTCATCTCTCGCTGGCTGCGCTCGCTCTTTGAGCGCCGTATGGCCGAGAAAACGCGCGTCGACCCGGGCATTCGCTACACGGTGATGCGCCTCATACATTACTTCATCGTCACGGTCGGGCTTCTCTTCGCGCTTCAAATCTCTTTCGCTCTCGACCTCACCTCTATCGCCGTAGTCTTCACTGCGCTTTCGGTAGGCATAGGCTTCGGCCTTCAGTTCATAGCGGGCGATCTGGCCTCAGGCTTCATACTGCTGTTCGAGCGGCCCGTGCGTATAGGCGACTTCATCACCATCACCGGGCCGGACAGCAAGCTCGTCGAAGGGCGCGTGCAGAGCATCAACCTGCGCACGACCGTCATCATCACCAACGACAACATAGCTGCCATAATCCCGAATCACAATCTGGTCAACGAGAATCTGATTAACTGGTCTTACAGCGGAAAGCGCTCGCGCATCTCCATCCCTGTCGGCGTCTCCTACGACTCTGACGTGGATGCTGTAACCCGGACGCTCCTGCGCGCAGCCGACGGCATACAATATGTTCTCGAAGAGCCCAAACCGACCGTTCAGTTTCTGGAGTTCGCGGACTGGTCCCTGAACTTTCGGCTGCTGGTCTGGACAGACCGTCCTCGCCGCCATCCCATAATCAAGAGCGAGATTAACTACCGCATCAGAAAACTCTTCCTTGAAGAGGGCATAGAGATTCCATTCCCGCAGAGCGAGCTTCGCGTCCGGCGCGGCAGCGCCATCAAGGTCGCGGACGACGGCGACCAACTCGCACAACGAGACGGCCCCGAAGAGGGCGAGCCGGAAAAAGCCGAAAGCAGATAGGAGTCGCGCGTTCCACGCCTCACGCCATAACTCGAAAGCCCTTTCTTTCGGCCTGGGACTTTGGACTTGGAACTTGGGACTTCTGTCTGTTAGGCTATGAGCGGTTGACTGAGTGAGGATTCATTCAGTCGGGCTAACCTCGCTAAAAAACTTAGAAGACAACTTAAGGTGATTAATGCGCTCTGTTCGTTCTCTATCTGCGGCTCGACCTGCCGTCAATGACAAACGCGAAGCCATTCTGCGCGCGGCCACGCAGGTCTTTGCGCGTAACGGCTACTTCAACTCGAAGGTGGCCGACATAGCAAAGGCCGCGGGCGTGGCCGATGGAACCGTCTACCTGTACTTCAAGAGCAAGGAGGAGATTCTACATTCCATCTTTGATGTCGCTATGGAAGAGGCCATCAGCGAGGGTCGCAAGGAGTTGGAGACGATTCAGGACCCGCGCGAAAAATTGCGTCGCATTGCCCGGCTGCACCTGGAGCGCCTGGGCGCAGACCGTGACCTGGCGGTCGTCTTTCAGGTGGAGCTGCGCGGCTCAACGAAATTCATGGAAGAGTTCTCAGCCGCGGGCTTCGCAGAATATCTGGGGATGATTCGCGCGACCTTCGAAGAGGGGCAGCGAGCAGGACTCTTTCGCCGCGAGCTGAATGCGAAGCTGGTGGCCAAGATGCTCTTCGGCGCTCTGGATGAGATGGCGACCAACTGGATACTGTCGAAGCGCCGTTACAAGCTGGTGCCGATGGCGGACGAGGTGATGGACATCTTCCTGCGCGGGGTGAACGCGCCATGATGAACGCAACTTCACAGTTGACGCGCAGCGTGGCAGAGGCCGCCCGTCTCAAGCGCGTGCCGCTTTATGAAGGCGAGCCGGCCACTCTCATAGAGATGTTCCTGAAGGCCGCGCGGGAGCACAACAAGCCGGACGCGCTCAATCACAAGCAGGGCGGGCGGTGGCTCTCCCTCTCTTCGGAAAAGATGATCGAGCGGGCGCGCGCAGTGGCGCTGGGGCTTTATTCGCTGGGCGTGCGTCACGGCGACCGCGTGGGGCTTCTCTCCCAGAACTGCCCGGAATGGACGCTCGCGGACGCGGGCGCACTCTTTGCCGGAGCCGTTGACGTTCCGATTTATTCTACGCAGACGCCCTCGCAGGTCTCCTACATCCTGCGCGATTCGGGGGCGCGAGTCCTCTTCATACAGAACCGCGCTGCCTTTGAGCGCGTGCGCGAGGCGGTCGAGGGCTGCGACGCGCTGGAGCATGTGGTCTTCTTCGACGCGGACGGCGTCGAAGAGAAAGCTTCTATCGCCCTCGCGGATTTGGAGGCGCGCGGGCGCGAGTTGTTACAAGAGCAGCCCGGCTTAATCACGGAGCTTGAGCGCTCGGCAAAGCCCCATGACCTGGCGACCATCATCTACACTTCCGGTACGACGGGCGAGCCAAAGGGCGTGATGCTCACGCACTCGAATTTGGTCTCGAACCTGCTGGACTCGTCCAGCCATCTCTCCTTCGGCTTAGAGGACGTGGCGCTCTCCGTGCTTCCGCTCTCGCACGTGCTTGAGCGGCTGGCCATGTACATGTACATCAATCACGGCATGAGCGTGTACTACGCGGAATCTCTAGAGAAGGTCGGAGAGAATTTCAGGGAGGTGCGCCCCACCGTCTTCGTAGGCGTGCCGCGTCTCTTCGAGAAGATTTACCAGCGCATAAAGGAGCGCGCCGCAGGCGAAGGAAAGTTAAAGGCGGCGATTCTAGACTGGGCAGTTTCCGCGGGTAAGCTACACGCGCGTTACGTGCTCAGCCGCCAGCCCGTGCCTCGCATGCTAGCCTTCAAGTACAGGCTGGCCATGCGGCTCGTCTTCCACAAGTGGCAAGCAGGCATGGGAGGACGCGTGCGCCTCTTCGTTTCCGGCGGCGCGGCTCTCTCGGACGAGATAGGCTACATCTTCGCCGGCGCTGGCCTTCCGATCGTGCAGGGCTACGGCCTGACGGAGACTTCGCCCGTCATCTCTGCCGGGACGCTCGAAGACAATCGCATAGGCACGGTGGGCCGCCCCATAAGAAACGTCGAAGTCCGCATAGCCGATGACGGCGAGATAGAGACGCGCGGGCCGAACATAATGCTCGGCTACTACAACAAGCCGGAGGAGACGCGCGCCGTCTTCACGGAGGACGGCTGGTTCAGGACGGGCGACATAGGCACCCTGGACGAAGACGGATTCCTTCGCATCACAGACCGCAAGAAGGAGCTTTTCAAAACCTCCGGCGGCAAGTACATCGCGCCGCAGCCCATAGAGCAGCTCATCAAAGGCTCTCGCTTCGTCAACCAGGTAGTGCTCATCGGCAACGAGCGAAAATTCCCCGCGGCGCTGATTGTGCCCGACTGGGAACAGCTTCAGTCCTACGCGCAGCTCAAGGGGCTGGATGCGCGCACGCCGGCCCAGTTGATAAAGCACCCGCGGGTCATAGACCTCTTCGAGCGACAGGTGACCGCCCACACACAAGGGCTTGCTCAATTCGAGAAGGTCAAGCGCATAGCTCTCTTAGACAAAGAGCTGACGATCGAAGGCGGCGAGCTGACGCCCACCATGAAAGTAAAACGCCGCGTCATAGACGAAAAATACAGAGACCTCATAGACCGCCTCTACGAAGAGGCTGAAAGACAGTAAACAGTAATCAGTTTTCAGCAAGAAGATGATTCGCCTGTTGCTGAAAACTGATTACTGAAAACTGTTCTTATCCATTTCGCGCAAGCCGGGGTTAATAAGCAGGCTGAGCGTGATCACAAGGTAGATGCCCGCCTGTATGAGAAGCGTCGCGCGCACGCCCTTCCATTCAACCATGTAGCCAGCCAGCAGCATGCCGAGCGGCACGGCCAGGTAAGCGCCAGCCGTCATCGTGCCGAAGACCCGGCCGCGCATCTCTGCTGGCACGCGCTCCTGCACGACCGTCATGATAATCGGATTGAGCGGCCCGGATGCCAGCCCCAGCAGGGCGAACGCCGCTATGATGAAGCCCACGGGCGGAAGCAATGCCAGAAAGAAGAATTGCAGGCCGACCATGATAAAGCTCAGGGCGAAGGTGATGCGTCGCGGCAGGCGATGGCCTATTGCCCCGAAGATGATTGTTCCGAGCATAGCGCCCGCGCCGAAGCCGGCGATTATCAAGCCCAGATTGACCGCGCTGCCGAAGACGCGGCTGATGTATACCGGCATGATGACCGCAAAGAGCGGCGCGTCAAGAAAATTCGTAATCATCACGGTGGAGACGACAGCGAAAATTAACGGGTCGCGCCGGATAAAGCGCAACCCCTCCTTCAAATCTTCCAGATACCTTGATTGCTTTTCCTGCGTCTTCAACTCGGGCGCGGCCTGCGAAGGCACAAGCACTGCTACCATTAAAGCCGAGACGGCAAAGCTCGCTGCATCCAGCCACAACACCCTGTCCGGTCCCATGAGCGCAATCAAAAATCCCGCGAGCGGCGCTCCCAGCAGATTCGAGCCGCGTTGAATGGCCTGCGCGGCAGAGTTCACCCGCTCCAGACGCATCCCGGCGAGGCGCGTCACATCCGGCAGCAGGCTCAGCCGCGCCGTCGCGCCCGGCGCATCCAGAAGCGCACCTGAGAATACCAGCACGAGCAGTTGCCAGAAGGCGAAGCGCGGCCCCAGCAGATGATATAGAAGCGGTATCAGCGCCACCGTCACGCCGCTCATCACGTCCGAGATGACGCTCGCGCGCCTGTAGCCAGCGCGGTCTACCAGCGCGCCGCCGAAGAAGGCCGCGACGATTGCCGGAAGCGCCGTGAAGGTTGCCGTCAGCCCCGTGAGCTTTGCGCTGCCGGTCGTTTGCAGCACGAACCACGGCACGGCAATCATGGCCAGCACGTTGCCTATCATGGAGACGCCGTTGGCCGCGAGCAGCGCAAAGAGCGGCACCCGCGTCCTCTTTAAAGTTGTGTCGTCATTGTCCGGCAACCCGGTTTTTCCCTCCGCGCACATCTACGATACACTGTGCGTCAGAGTTCAAATCAGCATCGGACGAAGATTTCATGAAAGACGAGAAGAGCCGCACGCTCATAATCAAACGTGTGCGCGACGAAGCAAGAGAGATACGCTCTTTCGACATGCTGCCGGAAGATTGCCGGGGCGAGCACGACATCAATTTCAAGCCGGGACAGGTTGCGGTGCTGAGCGTAGAAGGCGAGTACCCCGCCTACTTCGCTTATGCGAGCGCGCCCGGGGACGCGGAGCTGGAGTTTTTAGTCAAGCGCGCGCAGGGAGCTTCCGCGCGCATCTTCGAGATGAAGGAAGGCGACCGGCTTGAATTGACCGAAACCGTCGGCCACGGCTTTCCACTGGAAGAGCAGAAGGGCAAAGACCTAGTCTTCGTGGCCATGGGCACGGGCGTCGCGCCTCTTCGCTCCGCGCTCCGGCACGTGCTCAAGCGCAAGCAGGATTTCGGCCAGCTGGTTGTCCTCTACGGCGCGCGAACGCCCGACGATTTCTGCTACCGCGACGAGACTGAGGGCTGGGAAGAGGCCGGGGTAGAGCTTCGACAGGTCATCTCTCGCCCGGACGGCCACGACTGGTCCGGCCCCACAGGCTACGTGCAGTCTCTTCTCGAACACGTCCTGCCGGATTTACGCGAGCCCGTAGCCCTTATCTGTGGCTCCCGCCAGATGCTGGAACAGACCCGCGAGCGACTCAGTATACTGGGATTCAAGCCGGAAGAGATTCTAACCAACTACTAGTCGGTAAGCACGAAACCTCAGGCCCGAGCTATTCTGAATCTTCTACAAACTGAACCGCCGCCCGGCATCTTTACATTGACTTCCCCTGTTGCTTGATATAAAAGGCCCGTGCTAATCACAACAGATGCATGTGTTGATTACTATCATCTAACTTCAAGGCTGCTTTCCGGTGAAGAGCGGCCTCATCAACATCCGTCCGGAGCCCTGGATTCTTAAGGAGACAAACTGCATGAACAGATACCTGGCCGAGCTTGTTGGAACCTTCGTACTTGTTTTCGCCAGTTGCGGGAGCGCTGTGCTGGCAGGAGATAAAATAGGATTCCTGGGCGTCTCTCTGGCTTTCGGCCTCTCGCTGCTGGCGATGATTTACGCCATAGGGCCAATCTCCGGCTGCCACATCAATCCCGCCGTGACGGTCGGCATTCTGATTACTAAGAAGATGGACGCAAAGTATGCCCCCGGTTATATAGTGGCGCAGATTCTGGGCGCCATCCTGGCGGCCGCTCTTCTGTTGCTCATAGCCAAGGGCGTACCTAATGGTTATGACCCGTCAGTGGCGGGCTTCGCCGCCAATGGTTATGGCGAACACTCTCCGGGCCATTACAACCTGCTCTCGGCCTTCCTGGTTGAGATAGTGCTGACCTTCTTTCTGGTCTTTACAGTGCTCGGTGCGACGGATATCAAAGCGCCCGTAGGCTTCGCAGGCATAGCCATAGGGCTCGTGCTCACGCTTATACATCTTGTGGGAATACCCGTGACCAACACCTCTGTTAATCCTGCGCGCTCGATTGGGCCGGCCGTCTTCGTCGGCGGCTGGGCGCTCTCCCAGCTCTGGCTGTTCATCGTTGCTCCGCTTATCGGGTCAGTAGTTGCGGCAGTCGCCTACATGGCAACGCACAAACCGTCCGAGGTGATCAGCGTTAAGGAGGCAGAGCGGGCGCTGGAGAGCGAGCAGGCCGAGCGGCGGGCAGACTAATCTGTTATAGTCAGCTCAAGCAAGGAGAATAGATAATGAACGCAATCACACAAATGATTACCCAGCAGATAGCTGGCGGCGTTGTGCGCTCCATGTCGCAGCGTCTGGGCCTCAGCGAAGGAACAACCGCAGGCGCAGTCCAAATAGCAGTGCCGCTGATAGTGGCGGCGCTGGCGCGTAATGCGGCTCAACCTGAAGGCGCAAGAGACCTCCAGCAGGCGGTTAATAAAGATCACGACGGGAGCATCTTCGATAACCTGTCAGGCTATCTTGGCAACCCACAGGCCGCAAACGGTTCCGGGATTCTGGGACATGTCTTCGGAGAGCAGCAGGGTGCCGTGCAGAACAATCTGGCGCAGGCGACCGGGCTTGACCAGAATGCCGCGGGCAATATTTTAGAGATGGTCGCGCCGCTCGTGATGGGCGCTGTCGGGCAGACTCAAAGACAGAACGACCTTGACCCCGACGGCCTGTCGCAGTTTCTGGAAAGCCAGCAGCAACAGACCGCCACGGCCGCCCCGGGCTTGATGGGAGCGCTCAACAGCATGCTGGATTCTAACAAAGACGGCAGCATGACG
>DASVVZ010000030.1:0-2858 GCA_036389875.1 Pyrinomonadaceae bacterium | reverse complement strand
GCCGTGCCCGGGAATGGCGTTAAAGCTTTCCGGCTCTCCGACCGCGATGCCTTTCCTCTCAGCCCCCTTGACAATAGCTTCCGCCAGAGGATGTTCGCTGCGTTTATCCGCGACGGCCGCAAGCTCCAGCAACACGTCTGCTGAAAAGCTTCCGAACGGCAGCACGTCCACCAGCTCGGGCTTGCCTCTGGTAATCGTGCCCGTCTTATCAAGCACGATGGTCGTCAAACGCGAAGCTGTCTCAAGCGCCTCGCCGTTTCTAATCAACACTCCGTGCTCCGCAGCTTTGCCCACGCCTACCATCAGGCTGATGGGCGTCGCGAGCCCCAGGGCACAGGGGCAGGCGATGACGAGCACAGCAACCATCGTCACGATCGAGTGATTAAGCACCGGCTCTGGGCCGAAGTTGAACCACGCCAGAAAAGTCAGTGTGGCGATAATCATCACGGACGGCACGAAGTACGAAGATATTTTATCAACCAGCCTTCCAATCGGAGGCTTTGAGTTCTGTGCGCGCTGCACCATTTCGACTATCTGCGCGAGAGCGGTGTCGCGTCCCACCTTGGTCGCGCGGAAGGTGAAAGCGCCGGTCTTGTTCACGCTTGAGCCTATTACATGGTCGCCCGCTCTTTTATCAACCGGCACGGACTCGCCCGTCACGACCGCTTCGTCGATTGCCGACTCTCCTTCCAGAATAAGTCCGTCGACCGGCACCTTCTCGCCTGGACGAACAAGAACCGTGTCGCCCGCCACCACATCTTCAATCGGGACATCAATCTCTTTTCCGTGCCGTATAACGCGGGCCGTCTTTGCCTGGAGCTCCAACAGTTTTTTGATGGCCGCGGAGGAGCGGCTCTTGGCCCGCATCTCAAGCGCCTGTCCAAGCAGTATGAGCGCTATGACTATGACCGCCACTTCGAAGTACATCCCGGCCGTGCCGGAGGGGAAGAGCTGCGGCGCGATTGCCACCACGGTCGAGTAGGCCCACGCCGCGCCCGTGCCGAGCGCCACCAGCGTGTCCATGTTCGTGTTGTGATTGCGAAGCCCGTTCCAGGCGCTCGTGAAGAACTGGCTGCCTGACCATGCGAGCACAGGCAGAGTCAGAAGCGCGGCCGCGATGCCTATCTCCTGATGCCAGCGCATCAGCGCCTCTTTCCATGACGGTACGAATTCAGCGAACATCAGGAAGAGCAGTGGCAGCCCAGCGGCTGCGGCGAACCGGAACTTTCGCATCATCAGACGGTAGCTGGCTTCCTGAGACTCTTCTACAGATTCTTCCTGTACGCCTTTATGAGGCGCGGCGTGCGCGTGATGGTCGTGCCCGCCCACGTGCGATACCCTTCTCGCATCAGGCCGATTTCGCATTGCTATGTGATTGCTGCTCATGGTCAATCTCGCTTTCTCTCTCCAGTCCCGCGGCCTCCGATTTTCTTCTTCTGCTCGCTATGCTCGACATGCGAGCTTTCTATGAGTCCGCAGATGTGGCCGGGCGCGCGCCCGACCTTATTCCACTCTTCCAGAGTTTCCGCCAGCTCCTTACGGTAGCGGCGAAGCTCCCTCATACGCTCGTCCAGCTCTTGAAGGCGGCGACTCACTATCTCGCGCACTTCGTCGCAGGGGCTCTCGCCACTTCGAGCATCACTCACGATGCGCCTTATCTCGTCCAGCGAAAACCCCAGGGCCTGCGCCTGCTTGATAAAGGCCAGCCGGTCTAAAATCTCAGGCCGGTAGACGCGGTACCCGCTATGGGTTCTAGAAGGCCTGTCCAGCAAACCGCTTTTCTCATAGAACCTCAGCGCCTCGATTCCCACGCCGCTTCTTTTAGAGACCTCGCCAATCCTGAGCATTCCGCGCCCCTGCTCTTCGTCAACTATCCGCACGTCCTTCAAATCACTCGCACGCATTCCTGATTACCTCTCAAAGTTTTTTCAATGTTTAGAGTATAAACTCTGTAGACGGGTACAGAGTCAAGCGGGAAACAGAAGATTTTTTCCGGCTTGAGCCTGGGGCGCGGGCGGCTGCCTGGAATCCTTGTCACTGATATAGGCTGAAGGTAAATTGTTTCCAGTCGGATTGTCGCTCGTGCCAGGGGGTTTATGATGAGAGAGAGCGTGGATGTACTGGTGATAGGCGCAGGCGTGGCCGGGCTGGCCGCGGCGCGTGCGTTGTGTGCCGCAGGGCTCGGCGTCAGCGTCCTGGAGGCGCGTGCGCGCGTCGGCGGAAGAATATATACGCGCCATGACAATGGATTATCCATGCCGTGCGAGCTGGGTGCGGAATTCCTTCAGGGCGGCGGCAACGACGCGCAGCAGCTTGCGAGCAAGGCCCGCCTGATTCTCTCCGAAGTGAGCGAAAAGCACCTCTATTTTCGTAACGGCCTCCTCTCTGAATCGAAAGATTACTGGACGGAGCTGTCCGGGATATTGGAGGCGGCGGGGCGGGCAGGGCCGCACGATATTTCCTTTGAAGAACTGCTGGCGAGCTATTCTCAAGGTGAAGACCGGGAGGAGATTAGACGTTTAGCGACCGCTTACGTAGAGGGCTTTCACGCGGCCAGGGCCGAGCGGCTCAGCGCACTATGGCTGGCACGAACAGAGCAGGCCGCAGACCTTGAAGGCGAGCAGCAGTTCCGCGTCCTGAGTGGCTTCGGTGCTATAGCGGAGCGGTTGTATGAAGAGATGCAGATACTGGGCGGGCGCGTCTACCTGAATACAATCGTCAACGAAATCAAATGGGATGGCGGCCAGGTGGTTATACAGGCGCAGTCGGCCACGGGATTCAAACGCGAATCCTTCAGAGCCGCGCGCGCAATCGTAACTTTGCCGTTAGGAGTCTTGAAAGCGTCTGCGGGTGAAGAA
>DASVVZ010000029.1:0-6324 GCA_036389875.1 Pyrinomonadaceae bacterium | reverse complement strand
ACGGGCGTTGCAAATAGAGAGCGCGCTTTGTGCCGTCGGCCGCGTCCGTGCGCTGAATCAGAGAGAGCTGCGGCGGGTCTATACCCAGAAGCTCGCTGTTGGAGTTGATGAACCGCCGGAGTGCTTCGCGCGTCTCCTCTTCCGTCATCGGAAGCCCCTCGCCCACCTTCGGCAGGTAGAGCGGCGAAGGCAGTTGAGGCAGTCCTGCTATGGTCGCAGTCACTGGATGAAGCAGTGGCTCCTGTGCGTTCACGATCCCCTGCTCGTGCATCAGCCTGGCCCAGGCCACCATCGCCACCTGCCGCCTGTCGCCCGATTCATCCGTCAGCAGAATCGGATATGGAGGCGCGTTCGGATTGGGCGCGCCCGGATTAGGCGGATTAGCGACGGCACCGCAGGCGCAAGCGAATGCGGCCAGGCTTATGATGAGCGCTAATCGCCAGCGGGCGCTTCCGCGCGCGGTCTTTTGAAAATGAAGGCAAGCCATCTTTTTTGTGTTTGCGCCAACGATTATACCGGAAGACGCTTTATGTTCAATGATTATTAGATTGCAACGGGGAGCGAGCAAAGTATAATCACGGGGCCGGGAATTCAAAAGAGAGGCACGCGTTGTCGGAAGAGCACGAAAATTTTCTGACCGAACCGGAAGAGGCCGCGCGGCCGGACGATGCGCGCCCCTTTTCTCACAAAGAGATGTTGACGTGCGAAGAATGCCTGCGCGCCAACCCGCCGACGCGTTCCAACTGCCTCTATTGCGGCGTCAAGCTCCCGCTCCCGGACGCGACCCTAAGCTCAAGCCGAAGGCCCGTCATACGTCAACCGGAAAAGTGGGAAGAGGGTTACAACGTCGTTCTGCTTGAGCCGGCGAGCGCCACGGATAAGCTTTTAAGTGAGGCCGCCGGCCTGCTCAGGCTTGAGAGAGCCGAGGCCGCGCGCATACTGGAGGCTTCGCAGCCTCTTCCGCTGGCGCGCGTGGACTCGCCACAGGAGGCCCGGCTTCTGGAAGAGACGCTGCGCGCAAGCGGGTTGAGCGTCCTTGTCGTCTCCGACAGCGATTTAATGATGAAGGAAGAGAGTCGCAGGCGCGCGCGTGCATTCGATTTCGAGGAGGACGGCCTGTTGGCTTACACCGCAGGGAGCAAAGAGATGTGGCGGGCCGGGTGGTCTGACCTGGTATTGCTGGCGACGGGAAGGCTCGTCACGCGGCGCGTGGAGATGGAGGAGCGGCGAAAGCGTCGGGGCAGCGAGGTGGTTGATGCGCGCGAGATGACGGGCGACGTGCTGCTCTTTGACCTTTACACGGAGCGCCGGGACGGCGGCTGGCGCGTGGCTTCCGACAGTTTTGACTTTTCCTGTCTGGGAAGCCGAAAGGCGCTCGTCGCCTCGCAGAACTTCACCGCGCTCGTTGAAGCCTTGCTTGAGCGAGCGCCGCGCATGATTGTGGACGATTCTTACAACAGCATGCGGCAGGCGCTCGCGCCCGTCTGGCCGCCGGAGGAACGCACGGAGTCCAGGGGCTTGCGGCGCGAGCGGCCCGGACGCTTCAACACAGAGGCCGTTATGACCAGCGATAACGAGACGCAGTTTACACGCTACTCTCGCTTGCGCCACTTATTTCGGCTGCGGGAAGACGGGGGGCGGAAATCCCTATGAAAAGGCGTGAGCAGAAGGGGCAAAGACATGCTACGCCTGAGAGGAGGCGCGAGGCCGATACGGAAAGGCGCGGGCCTTCGGCGTCGCGCAGGCCCAAGGAGGAAGAGGAGCAGGGCGCGTGGACGAAAATCTACGGCGTCTCTCCTGTGCTTGAAGCACTGCGCGCGGGCGAGCGCCCAGTAGAGCAGTTGGTCGTGGCGGAAGGCGCGCAGCATTTCCGCCTGCGAGAGCTGTTGAGTAAGGCCAGAGAGCTAGGTATACCCGTGCGCCGGGCGCCGCGCGCTGAGCTGCAACGCATGGCGGGCGCGGAAGCCAATCACCAGGGCGTGATGGCAACAATCGCCGCCGCGCGCTACACGGACAAGGACGAGCTTCTGGACTCGCTCGCAAACATGATTGGGACTGCCGAGCTGCCGCTGGCGGTCGTGCTTGACGGCGTGGAAGACCCGCGCAATCTGGGAGCCATACTGCGGACTGTCGAATGCGTGAGAGCGCACGGCGTATTCATCCCGGAACGACGCGCAGTCGGCCTGACTGAGACGGTTGCAAAGGCTGCCGCCGGAGCTTTGGAAAGAGTCCGCGTGGCGCGCGTGCAGAATCTGGGGCGGCTGCTGGAAGAGTTGAAGGAGAGAAACATCTGGACTGTGGGGACTAGCGCTGACGCTGAGCTTGATTACACGCAGTGGGATTGGACTGTGCCTTGCGCGCTCGTTTTCGGGGGCGAAGGCGCGGGGCTGCACAGGCTGGTGCGCGAGCGCTGTGACGCGCTTGTTCGCATCCCGGTGCGTGGCCACATCACCTCGCTCAACGTTTCAGTGGCGGCAGGCGTAGTCCTCTACGAAGCGCTCAGGCAAAGAACAAACAAGAACCCGCAAGCGTATAAAGGGCCGGAAAAGCAGCTGGAAGTCCCTGGTTAAAAGATTCAGGTCTCGGATTTCAGGCACGATACGCGGGACTTCTCATAGGAGGAAGATATGTTTTGTCCGAAATGCGCAACGCAGAACATGGATAACGCAAGGTTCTGTCGCGCTTGCGGCGCGGACATCAGCCTGGTGCCCGCAGCCCTCACAGGGCAGAGAGCGGAAGCTCCCGCGGTCGTAGAGGAAGATGAGGAGGCAAGAGCCACCCGTCGCAGCCGCCGCCGCGCCAAGAAGCCTGCGACCTACGGAAAGGCTTTCGAGAACCTGGGCGTCGGCCTGGCTTTCCTGATCATCTGCATGGTAGTGGCGCTGGCCGTACCCTCCGGCAGGTTCTGGTGGTTCTGGCTGCTGATACCCACCTTCGCCTGCTTCGGCGAAGGCATAGGGCAGCTGATACAACTACGCAGAGAGCTTCCGGCCTCAAGCGCCACGCCCGCGTCCGAGCTTTCCTCCCCCGCCACGGCAGGCAGCCTTCCGCCTCGAAGCACCTCCGAGATAATGGCCCCGCCGCCCAGCGTGACCGAAGGCACAACCAGGCACCTGGGCGCAGACAAAAGGGGCTGAATGATGAATGGAATATGGTGAATGTGGAAAAGCAGCTCTTCTCAAGGGATTTACCATTTACCGCTCAACCGTCCTTTGCCTTTTTACTTTTGCCTTTGTATAGTCTCCTGAAAAACTAGCGCAGCTTTGAAAAGGAGTGCCCTTATGCCGCAAAGACCAAAGATAGCCAACAACATGCTGGAGCTTATAGGCTACACGCCTCTCGTCAGATTAAACAGCATTCCCGCCCCCGGCTCTGCGGAACTGATCGCCAAGCTTGAGTCGCAGAACCCCATGGACTCCGTCAAAGACCGAATCGGCGCGGCCATGATTAAAGCGGCAGAGCGCGACGGCCTCATCAAGCCCGGCGAGACGATTATCATTGAGCCCACCTCCGGCAATACGGGCATCGCGCTGGCGTTTGCGGCGGCAGTTCTTGGCTACAAGCTAATCGTCACCATGCCCGACACCGTGACGGTAGAGCGCCGCCGCGTGCTTTCGTCTCTCGGCGCGGAGGTCGTCCTCACGCCCGGCGCTGAAGGTATGAAGGGAGCCATCAAACGCGCTGCGGAAATCTCTGAAGAGATGAAGAACAGTTGGACGCCCGGACAGTTCGACAATCCCGCGAACCCGGAAGTCCACCGCCGCACCACAGCCGAAGAGATTCTGGAAGACACGGACGGCCGCATAGACGCCTTCGTCTCGGGCGTAGGCACGGGCGGCACAATCGCAGGCGTCGGACAGATTTTGAAAGAGCGCGTGGGCCCACAGGTACGAGTCGTAGCCGTGGAGCCTTCATCGTCGCCGGTCCTGTCCGGCGGAGAGCCCGGCCCAAACAAGATTCAGGGAATCGGCGCGGGCTTTATCCCAAGCAACTATGATCCGTCGGTCGTGGACGATGTCAGGCGCGTTGAGTACACGGACGCTCTGGAGATGGCGCGGCGGCTGGCGCGCGAAGAGGGAATCTTCTGCGGCATCTCTTCGGGCGCAATCACGGTGGCCGCGCGCGACGTGGCGCAGGAGCTTGGCGAAGGCAAGCGCGTCGTCTCCATCATCTGCGATTTCGGCGAGCGCTATCTCTCGCACGAGCTGTTCGAGACGGTGGCTCCCTGAAAATCCGAACAGGCCGAAGTGCTGACAAAGCAAACCGGGGCGATGCGGGAACATCCTAAGGACGCATCGCCCCTATGATTTTATGAAAGAGACTCAAGCGAAGCCTCTCGTATGCGTTCCGGTTTGCGAGCGGACGGCGAGTGATTTACCCGGCGCTATAGAGCGCGCGGCTGAACTCGCGGACATCATAGAATTGCGGCTCGACTATCTCGCGGGCGCGGAGCTTGACCGCGCTCTCGGCCAGCTGGACGCGCTCACGACCGGGACAACGCGCCCTTTCATCATCACGCTGCGCCCAGTAGAGCAGGGGGGCATGCGCGAGATAGACGGCCTTAACCGCATAGTCTTCTGGCTGGATCGCCTGGGCAGGGATGGAGCGCAAAATCTGTTCTATGACATTGAGTTCGATGTGGCGCGAGTCCTGATGGAGAAGGAGGGGCTGGACTGGAATCGAATCATCTGCTCTCATCACGACTTCGCTGGCGGTCACTCAAACCCTGAACAGCTTTATCAGATGATGAAACGCACGCCCGCGCGCATCATCAAGATTGCCGTCCGGGCAAGCGACGCGACCGACTGCATTCCGGTCTTTAACCTGATGGAGCGCGCTCACCTGGAAGGGCGACAGGTAATCGCGGTCGCGATGGGCGAGGCCGGAATCGTGACAAGAATCCTAGGACCGTCATACGGCTCCTTCCTCACCTACGGCGCGTTGGATAAATCGCACGCCACGGCAGCCGGACAATCCACCGCCGAAGAGCTGCGCGAGCTTTACCGCGTCCAAAGCATAACGAAAGAGACAGGCGTGTTAGGCATCATGGGCTCGCCCGTCTCGCATAGCGCGTCGCCGCAGATGCATAACGCCGCGCTGGCCGCGACCGGGTCAGATGCTGTCTACGTCCCCTTTGAAGTTAAGGATGCCGGAAGCTTTCTGAGACGAATGGCGCACCCGCGCTCGCGCGAGCTGGAGTGGAAGCTGCGCGGCCTGAGCGTCACCGCGCCACACAAAATCTCGGTCATGGAGCATCTTGACTGGATAGAGCCCGCGGCCAGAGAGATAGGCGCGGTCAATACTATTATAGTCGAAGGCGGGGAGCTACACGGGTACAACACGGACGCAGCCGGATTCCTCGCGCCGCTGGTGAAGAAGTGTGACGGGCTGAGCGGCAAAGAGGTGGCGATTATAGGAGCGGGCGGCGCGGCGCGCTCGGCGCTCTGGGCCCTCCGGCGTGCCGGGGCAAACCTTACGCTGTTTGCGCGCGATAGGGAGAAGGGCGAGCGGCTCGGCCTCGAGTTCGGCGCTCGCTCGCGTGAGCTTGAAGGCGCGAGCTTTCATGATTTTGAGATTGTCGTCAACACAACGCCACTCGGCACGCTCGGGGCAAGCGAAGATGAAACGCCCGCTATGGCTTCCGAGCTTCGCGGGGCCAGGCTCGTCTACGACCTGATTTACAATCCCCTGCGAACGCGCTTTCTTCTTGAAGCAGAAAAGGCGGGCTGCGAGACTCTCACGGGCCTTGAGATGTTGATAGCGCAGGCGGCGGAACAGTTCCGCCTGTGGACGGGAACGGACGCGCCCCTTGAAGTCATGCGCGCGGCGGCCATTGCGGCACTGGAAAGATAAGATTGGGTCTGAATCTTCCCTGAGATGAACGAACGATATAGCAGGCAGATTTTATTCGACGGCATAGGCAGAGAAGGGCAGGAGCGCCTCCTTTCTTCGAGCGTGCTCGTCGTGGGATGCGGTGCGCTCGGCACGGCTCACGCGGAGGCGCTGGCGCGAGCGGGCGTCGGGCGGCTGCGGCTGGTTGACCGCGATTTCATAGAGCCTTCGAATTTGCAGCGACAGACCATGTTCACAGAACAGGACGCGCGCGAGCGTTTGCCGAAGGCCGTGGCCTGCGCCCGTCACCTCAAAGAGATTAATTCCGAGGTCCTGGTCGAGACGGAAGTCTCGGATGTAAATCGAAGTAATGTGGAAAGACTCTTACAGGATTGCGACCTGGTGCTGGACGGGACGGACAATTTCAGCACGCGCTATCTCGTCAACGATGCCTGCGTCAAACATCAGGTGAGCTGGATTTATGGCGCGGCC
>DASVVZ010000028.1:0-2018 GCA_036389875.1 Pyrinomonadaceae bacterium | reverse complement strand
CGGTATGGATGAAATAACCGTTCAGGTGCTCAAGTATGACGGTGCGCCTCATCGCCGCTGGCGCGCACGCCTTAAGGAGCGCCAGCGAGAACTGCTCATACTGGACGCTGCTTTTGAAGAGGAAGTCAATCACTCTCAACTAGGCCTTATCAGACTCGGCACGGTCAGTATAGAGTATTACTGGCTGGACAGGTGGTACAACGTCTTTCGCTTTCTTGAGCCGGACGGGAGCGTCAGAAATTTTTACTGCAATGTGAACATGCCCCCTTCGCTCGACGGCGGCCTTCTAAGCTACGTTGACCTGGACATTGACATATTGGTAGCGCCCGACCTTTCATACGAGATTCTGGACATGGATGAGTTCTACATCAACGCAGAGAGATACGGTTATACGCAGGAAGTGCTGAGCAAAGCACGTATCGCGCTTGACGAGCTACAGGCTCTGATTGGCGCGCGCGCCTTCCCTTTTGACCGCTAGCGGGCCATGTGCGGTTTGCCTCTCCCCGGCTAGCCTGTTACTTTTAGAGTCGTTCTTCAGAATCCGTATCTACGCAGACGAAAGTTACAGATGGCTTCTCAGCAAAAAGAGCAAACGGCAGCGCCCTCCAAGCTGGAACGCATGAAGGAGCGCGCGGCGCAGGCCGCTCAGGGCGGTGGCGCTGCGCGCATAGAAAAGCAGCACGCAGCGGGCAAGATGACCGCGCGCGAGCGCATAGAGTTTCTGCTTGACGAGGGAACTTTTGAAGAGTTCGACCGTCTGGTCATACACCGCTCGCGTGACTTCGGGCTGGACAGGCAGGTCTATCCGGGCGACGGCGTGGTCACGGGGCACGGGCTGGTTGACGGCCGCAGGGTCTTTCTTTTCGCGCAGGACTTTACGGTCTTCGGCGGCTCTCTCTCCGAGACGCACGCGGAAAAGATCTGCAAAGTAATGGACCTGGCCATGAAGGTCGGAGCGCCCGTCATAGGTCTTAACGATTCGGGCGGAGCGCGCATTCAGGAGGGTGTCCTGAGCCTGGGCGGCTACGCGGATATTTTCCTTCGGAACACGCTCGCCTCCGGCGTCATTCCGCAGATCAGCTGCATCATGGGGCCGTGCGCAGGCGGGGCCGTCTACAGTCCGGCCATCACGGACTTCAACGTCATGGTCAAGGACACATCCTACATGTTTATCACCGGCCCGGATGTCATAAAGACCGTGACGCACGAGGACGTGACAAAGGAGGAGCTTGGCGGAGCCCTAACGCACAACCGCACCTCGGGCGTGGCCCATTTCGCAGCCGACACGGACGAACATGCGCTTCGCGTGGTCAGAGAGCTTCTGAGCTTCATTCCCTCTAACAACATGGACGACCCGCCGCGCTTGGCGACCAGCGATCCGGCAGAGAGGACGGATGAGGCGCTCAACACGCTCGTCCCTGAAGTCTCGAATCTGCCCTACGACATACGCGATGTCGTGAACTCAGTGGTCGACGACCGCTACTTCTTTGAAGTTCATCAACACTACGCGCCCAACATCGTCGTGGGCTTTGCTCGCCTAGCGGGCCGCCCCGTGGGGATTGTCGCCAACCAGCCGGCTTACCTGGCCGGCGTGCTGGACATTGACGCCAGCGTGAAGGGAGCGCGCTTCGTGCGCTTCTGCGATTGCTTCAACATTCCGCTCATAACCTTTGAGGACGTGCCGGGCTTCCTGCCGGGCGTGGCGCAGGAGCACGGCGGCATCATACGACACGGCGCGAAGCTTCTTTACGCCTTCGCGGAAGCAACGGTGCCGAAGATAACTGTCATCACGCGCAAGGCGTACGGCGGAGCCTACTGCGTGATGGCTTCAAAGCACATACGCACGGACATAAACTTCGCTTGGCCCACAGCCGAGATAGCCGTCATGGGAGCCGAAGGCGCTGTAGGCGTCCTCTATCGCCGCGAAATATCCGAGGCTCCGGACAAAGACGCTGCACGCAGCGCTCGCGTACATGAGTTGGAAGAGAAATTCCAGAACCCTTACGTAGCGGCCGAGC
>DASVVZ010000027.1:0-2709 GCA_036389875.1 Pyrinomonadaceae bacterium | reverse complement strand
GGATGCTCGCCGGGGCCCGGCTTGAAGAACTGGTCGCCGCCCTGCTCCAGGTAGATGGCGCTCGCCCCCGCCATGTAGTAATGATAGTAGCTCTTGCGATACCACGAAAGCGAAGGCCCCATGGTCACGCCGTAGCGCGAGTGAAAGAAATTATCCGGCCCCGCGTAGCTCATCTTTCTGGTGAAGACCGTGGCGGTGTCGCCGAAATTCGGCGCGTGGTAATAGAAGGTCGAAGCGCCGAACTGCCGGGCGGCGCCGCGCGTAAACGCAAAGCGCATGGCAAAGCCCGGCTGCACGGCGGCCGTCTCAAGTCCTATGATGCGCTCTCCCCACTCGCCCAGCGCGTGCGCGTAAGAGGTGCTTGAGGTAGATTGCGCGGCTATCAGCTTGTCCCACATCGGGCCCGCATCTGTCTTAAAGAAGCTGCGCCACTTGCGGGCGAGCGCCTCGGTGTAAGCTACGCGATGCGCGTCCAGAATCTGCCTGCGCGGCGCGTCCGCCTGAAGCTTCAAAGTTTTGGCCGCGTCTTCCCAGACGTAGCCTACGCTCTCGCCCGAAATCCAGCCCAGGAACTGCTCTCGAAACTCTCCCGTGAGAAGCTTATAGACGCCCTGCGCCTCTGCCTCGGGCATCTCCGCCCAGCCGTAGTTGATGAGGATGGCGAAGGGCGAGCGCGTCTCGCGCAGGTAGCGCAGGAAAGCGCTGCCCTCCTTCATAAGCTTCGGGACATCGTTGATGTAGATGACGGGCGCAACCAGTTTGGAGCCGAAGATTGGGACTTCCTTCGCGCCCTTGTAGGTCGCCACGAACTCTTCTATAGGCTCCGCGTTGAAGGGATAGAGCGGGCGCTCCGCCTGTGGCTTATCGTAGAGGGCCCAGAACTCGGGCGCGATGTTCCAGGGCATCAGGAAATCGCGCCCGGCTATCGTAGGGCGCTGCCACTGTCTGGGGAGAGCGGCGCTTTCATCCAGCTCCAGAAGCGCGGCGGGCCGCACGCGTTCTTTACTATAATCATTGAGCGCGTTGACGGCCGCGAAGGGCGGCTTCATTCGCCCTTCCGGCACAAAGGCTGTGTCGTTGGTGACCAGAAAGCAATCGACGTGACGGCGCGCCTGCGCCGCTTTCTCAATCTCTATGGAAAGTCTCGCCGCGCCCTTCTTAAGCTGAGCCTCAGCCTTGTCCCAGGTGAAAGCCCAGCCCCAGTACATGCTCACCTCGTCGTGCGCATCTATCACATCACGCGCGCCGAACTCGTGGCGAAAGGCTTCGCGGCCGTCCTGAGTGATACGCACGGTGAAATTCTCGGTGCGGCTTCCCCAGTCGGCGTAGCGCAGCCAGATTTTGTAGACGCCGTCGCGCGGAACCTCCATCTCCTGATAGATGACGCCGCGAGTTTCGTCCCAGCTGGCGGCGGCAGAGTTCCACTCGCTCTCGCCTCCCTGCGACCATTCGGCGGAGACGCCTGGCCCGTTGATTCCCCACCCTGCGGCTTTGTCTTTGGAAAGATTCAGGTGCGAAGGATTGAGGATCGGCTCGAAGCGCGCGTTCATGGTGAAGCCGCGCATGTTTTCGGCCTCGTACCAGAGATACTCAAAGACGGGCTTCGGCTGGCTGCCGGGAGCGTGCGTCCGGGCTGAGGTCAGAGCTGAGCAAAGGAGCAAGGCCGGGATGAGGAGGATGCACCATGCGCCAGATTCGCGGCAGAGACGCAGAGCAACGCAGAGGTTTACGCGTAGAAAAGCTCTCTCTTTCTCTGCGCGTCCTCCGCGTCTCTCCGCGTCTCTGCCGCTAATCTTTCTTCTTTGAGTTTTCATCCGAGCGCGTCGAAGCATTCGGGGAGAGTGCGCTGGCGGCAGGTGAACATGGGCGTATCGCGCAAGGTGAAGCTGCTCGCCTTGGATTCGCGCAGCTCCTGCACAAGATCCAGGAAGTCCTGCGGGTAATCCGTCTCGAAGGCCACCACGAACTCCTGATCGTCAAGGCCGAACGAGTAGGTCGTGTGGAGCTTGACCGAGCGATACTTGGAGCCCACCCTTATGTGCTCGTCCATCATCTCCTGTCGCTGCTCTACGCCCTTGGCGTACCACTCACGGGTCTTCACGAACGGGTAGACAAAGAGGTACTTGGACTGGCCCGGCACTATGTGCAGGCGGTCTTCCACGTGCTCTGGGTTGTCCTTGTCTATGTACATCGAGCGCTTGGTCATGGAGAGAAAGCTTTGCGTGACCTCAATGAAGCGGCCGATCCCCGTGCGGTTCAGACGCGCCGTCATCTCCTGCATCACGTCCAGGTCGTAGCCGATGCGCCATATCATAAAATCCGCGTTGGTGCGCAGCCCCACGAGCGAGTAGCTGTGCATCAGCATGGCTTTGCTGTATTCCTCAAAGGTGTTGATGAATGCCTGCTTGCGAAGGTCACGTTCCCGATCTTCAGATGAGTACCACTCGGGACGTGCGCGATAGAAAGTGAAGTTGACGAACTGGCGCGGCAGCTTGGGACGGTCTCCCGACTGTTCGTCTCCGCCGGGTGCGGCTCCCGCGCCCGCTTTTGCCAGCCGCAGGTTCGGGCGATTTTCGCTGGGCTCTTCTTTATCAAAGCTCATGATTTCCTAATCCTCTTGCGGTCGCGCCTTAAAAATAGGTGTCGCACATCTCCATTTGAATAGAGTAGAATCTGGCCGAAGTCTTCGGTTCAACTCGTAAAGCCTAT
>DASVVZ010000026.1:0-8166 GCA_036389875.1 Pyrinomonadaceae bacterium | reverse complement strand
ACCGCCCGTATCGAAAGGGGATGAAGCGCGAGGACTCGCTTTCTCTTCTGAAGAAGATGTCCGGAACATCTTTCGACCCTCGCATAGTCGAGACGTTCACAAAGAACATAGAAGAGTTCGACCGTCTCATTGCCAGCCAGGACATAGAGGAACAGGTTCAGCCTGAGCGGGAGGCTTATCATAACAACGCCAAGCCGGACACGGGGCTTGTCCCTGAAACCATGGGAGCGCCTGACAATCGTTCCGGCTTCCGCTCAATCACACAGGCCCAGAGGGAGGTCTTTGCGCTTCATGAAATAGCGCAGACCATAGGCTCTTCTCTGAACCTGCACGATACCGTCACGCTTGTCTCCAGTAAGCTCCGCGCTATAGTTCCCTTCGACACCTGCACCATCTATATAGTGGATGATAAGAGCGGCAAGGCCGTGGCGATTCACGTCGCGGGCGAGCACGCGGATACGCTGCTGCGCCGTCGCATCAACGTGGGCGACGGCATCACTGGCTGGGTGATAGCTAATGCCCGAACCATGTGCAACACCTCGCCCGAGCTTGACTTCGTAGGCGTGCCGGAAGAGATAGCGAAGTCCGTGTGCGGCGTGCTGGTCGCTCCGCTCATCAATGAATCCGGTGCGTTCGGCGCAATCACACTCTATTCAAAATCAATCGCCGCTTATTCAACCGAACACGTGCGCCTGCTCGAATCCGTCTCGCTGCACGCCTCTTCGGCGCTCAACAACGCGATTACTTTCGAGAAGACAAGGGAGAGCGCGCTGACAGACCCGTTGACCGACCTGCCGAACGCGCGTGCCTTCTACATGTCGCTGCAACAGCGTGTGGCGGAATGCCAGCGCCTGAACCGCGAGCCCGTAACGATTCTCAGCATGGACCTGGACGACTTCAAGAAGGTCAACGACACTCACGGCCATGCCGTAGGCGACCGCATGCTGGCGAGCGTGGCGGAGGTCATCAGAAAACAGCTGCGGCAGATGGATCTGCTGGCGCGCTACGCTGGCGACGAATTTGTGGCGATTATGCCCATGGCTTCTGACGATACGGCTGCGATAGTGGCCGAGCGCATACGGGCTGCCGTAGAGAAGCACGAGTTTACCGTCCGCACGGGCCGCACGGCGCGCGTGGGCTTAAGCATAGGCATCGCCAGCTTTCCCAAGGATGGCGAGACGGCGGAAGAGCTTTTGACCTCAGCCGACCGGAACATGCAGCGCGACAAGCACTCGCGCAAGCTGGGGCCCGCCATCGCGCCGAACTCCAACATAGCTTCCATAGACATGCTGACCTAAGGCAGTTTGTAAAGAACAGAAAGAGATAAACCACTAAATCACACGAATCGGCACGAAGGGGAAGAAAGCTTTCGTGTCGCGCGCGCGATTTAGTGGTTTATCTCTTTCTTGCGCCGGGCGCTTTTGCACGCGGCTTCGCATCTCGCGTATAATCAATCCCGCACGCAATAAGTTTTCAGTTTACGGAGTTACTTTCCTCTTGCTGTCGTTTCATGCGAGGGGCTTATGCGTACTCTTTCAGTTGTGGCCTGCGTGCGGGCGAGAGACTAATCGAGATGAGTAAACAAGCCAAACCTTCACCATCACGCGCGCAGGCCGAGGAGGCCAACGCGGCGGGCGTGCTCGACCCTGAAGTCACGGACGAGATAAATCCTACGGAGCTTGAGCAGGAGCACTCCGCGCGCAAGGAAGAACAGAAGCACCGCGTAGAGGAGATGGATCGCGATCTTCTGCTGAACCTTCTGTATCAGATGATTCTGATACGGCGGTTCGAGGAGAAGTGCGCTGAGAGCTACAGCCTTGGCAAAATAGGGGGCTTCTGCCACCTGTACATCGGTCAGGAGGCTGTCGCCGTCGGCGCTATCTCTACTCTGCGCAAGGACGATTACGTGCTGACGAGCTACCGCGAGCACGGGCAGGCCATAGCCAAGGGCGTATCGGCGGACGAGATTATGGCCGAGCTTTACGGCAAAGCGGGCGGCTGCTCTTCCGGCAAAGGCGGCTCCATGCACCTTTTCGACTCGGACGTAAATTTCCTGGGCGGCCATGCCATAGTCGGCGGACAGATTCCACTGGCCACGGGCGTTGCCTTCGCCGCCAAATATCAGGGCACGGACCGCGTTGCCCTGTGCTTTTTCGGTGAAGCGGCGGTCAACCAGGGCGCGTTCCACGAATCGCTGAACCTGGCCCAGCTGTGGAAGATTCCATGCATCTACATCTGCGAAAATAACCAGTACGGCATGGGCACGTCGCTGAAGCGCGCAATGTCTTTACAGGACGTTTCGCAGAAGGCTTGCGCCTACGAGGTTGCTTCGGAGTTCGTAGACGGCATGGACGTGCTGGCCGTACGCGACGCTACGCTTCGCGCAGTCGAGCGCGGGCGCACACACTCCCTGCCGACGCTTCTGGAGATTCGCACCTATCGCTTCATGGGCCATTCCATGTCCGACCCGGGCAACTACCGTACGCGCGCTGAGATAGAAAAATATCAGGAGCGCGACCCCATCAAGCTCTTTACAGCGACTCTTAAAGAGACGGGCATCATAGACGACGCAGCCGTTCAGGAGATTGAGAAGCGTGTGCGCGAAGAAGTTGACCGCTCCGTGCGCTTCGCAGAAGAAAGCCCTGAGCCCGACCCTAAAGAGCTTTACACACACATCTATAAAGATTAATGCGGAGCGCTGAAAGACGAATGAAACTCTTCATTCGTCTTTCAGCGCCCTGCATTCATCATTTGAGGTTACGATGGCAGTTATCACCATTCGAGAGGCTTTGAATCAGGCGCTGGCTGAAGAGATGCGGCGTGACGAGAACGTGTTTCTGATGGGCGAAGAGGTCGCGGCTTATCAGGGCGCATACAAGGTTACAAAGGGTTTGCTGCAAGAGTTCGGAGAAAAGCGTGTCATTGACACTCCGATTGTAGAGCTTGGCTTTGCCGGGCTCGGAGTGGGGGCCGCTATGGCTGGCCTTCGTCCCGTGGTGGAGTTCATGACCTTTAACTTCTCCATACTGGCTACGGATCAGATAATCAACTCCGCGGCCAAGATGCTCTACATGTCGGGCGGGCAATTCAACATCCCGATTGTCTTTCGCGGCCCGAACGGCTCAGCCTATCAGGTCTCTTCGCAGCATTCGCAGGCGCTGGAATCCTGGTACGCCTACTTTCCAGGCATAAAGGTCGTGATGCCTTCTACAGCAGCAGACGCAAAGGGGCTTTTGAAGTCCGCCATCCGCGACAACAACCCTGTCATCTTCATGGAGCAGGAGCGCATGTACGGCAACAAGGGCGAGGTGCCGGACGATGAGGATTTCACTATCCCGCTCGGCGTTGCCGACATCAAGCGCGAGGGCAAGGATGCCACAATCGTCGCCCGCTCTCTGATGGTTCCCGTCGCTTTGAAGGCCGCCGAAGAGCTTGAGAAGCAGGACGTTTCCGTGGAGGTGATTGACCCGCGAACTATAAGACCACTGGACATGGAGACCATCATCAATTCCGTGAAGAAGACGAACCGACTGGTCATAGCCGAGGAATCGCATCACTTCTGCGGAGTCGCGGCGGAGATTAGCGCGGTGGTCATGGAACGGGCCTTCGATTATCTGGACGCGCCCGTCAAGCGTATCTCAGGCGCGGACGTTCCCATGCCTTACGCCAAGAACCTTGAGAATCTGGCGATCCCCGGCGTCAAGCAGATAGTGGACGCCGTGCGTGAAGTAGCTTACTTAGACTAGGTGACTGGTGTCAGTTGCCGGGTTTCGGGTAAAGAAAAAACAGTTCTCTTTCTTTCCCCGTCGCCTGGTGCCTGCCACACGATACCCGAAGAGGATTTCTTAATGGCAACACAGGTGGTAATGCCGAAGCTGTCTCCGACGATGGAGGAGGGGCAGCTCGCGCGCTGGCTCAAGAAAGAGGGCGACACGGTCTCCATGGGCGAGCCTCTGGCGGAAATTGATACCGACAAGGCAACTATGGAGATGCAGTCGCTAGGGAACGGAGTCTTGCGAAAGATTCTGATTCAGGAGGGCGAAAGCGCGCCGCTCGGCCAGATAATAGCGATCATTGGCGAGGCGGATGAGGACATTTCCGAGCTCCTCTCACAGGCCCAGTCCGGAAGCCAGAGCGCGGCAGGCAGCAAAGCAGAAAGCACAGAGGCTCCGGCGGAAGCGAGCGGGCAAAGCGATGCGAGCGAAGCGGCTCAGACGCCACAGCAGGACACAACCGGCACTGACGCTCAAGCCTCTTCTGGAGGCAACGGCGCGGGAGGCGCACAGAGCGGCGGCGCGGACTCGGGGCGGCTCGTGGTCTCGCCGATTGCCGCGCGCATGGCCGCAGAGGCCGGCATTAACCTGCGCAGCCTGAGAGGAAGTGGCCCTTCGGGTCGCATCATCAAGCGGGACATAGAAGAGGCCATGAAGGCCGGGCAGCCTCTGGCGGAGACGAAGGAAGCTCCTACAGGTCAACTGCGCGCCGTGGAGACTGCGGCGCGATCGCAGCAGCCGGAAATCTTCGGCGCTTCCCCTTACCGCGACGAGCCAATGTCGGAGATGCGCCGCGTCATAGCGCGTCGCCTTGTCACCTCCATAGGCCCAGTGCCCCATTTCTTTCTTACCACGGAAATCGAGATGGACAACGTGGCCGAGATGCGCAGCTCCATCAAGGCTCTGGACCCGGAGCTGAAGATAAGCGTCAACGACATCATCATAAAGGTGGCGGCAGCCGCGCTTATTGAGCACCCGCAGGTCAACGCGTCCTTTCAGGACAAGACAATTCGTTACTACGAGCGCGCGGATATAGGCGTCGCCGTGGCTATAGAAGACGGCTTGATTACTCCCGTCATTCGCTCCGCCGACAGAAAATCCCTCTCTCAGATCGCTTCGGAAGTACGCGAATTGGCCGAGCGCGCACGCTCTCGTCGTCTCAAGCCGGAAGAGTACACGGGCGCGACCTTCTCTATCAGCAATCTGGGGATGTTCGGCATCACGGAATTTACAGCCGTCATCAATCCGCCGGAAGCGGCCATCCTTGCCGTGGGCGAAATGAAGCCGGAAGCGGTCGTACGCGACGGGCAGGTGACGGTGCGCCAAATCATGCGCGTCACGATGAGCTGCGATCATAGAGTTATTGACGGCGCTACGGGGGCACAGTTTCTACAGACCTTCAAGCGTATACTCGAAAACCCTCTTTACCTGATTGTGTGACGAGTAGAAGCTGAAGAAGAATCCGAAGTTGATTTAAGGAGGAGACATGGCAGAGAAGGAAAACCGTGGACAGAATCAACCCGCTGGCGACGAAGAAGGTGCGGCTCAGGATAACGCCTCCACAGCCAATCAAAGCGACGCGGGCAAGCAGGAGCCCGGCAATACTTCCGGCAGCGCCCCAGAGCAGTCGGGCGAAGGCACCGGCGCCAAGGCGGGCGAATACTCTTAGAGTGTATCTGAAAAAGAGCACCTGTCTGAAAATCTGTTTGCGCCGCAGCAAAGAGGGATGGGAGGACGAGTCCCCTTCCTCTTTTCTTTTACCAGAACCGGTGCGAGTTTCGAAGATTTGCCACAAGGGGAAAGTTTCTTGTTGAGAGAGCGCGGGATGCGCCTTAGTCAGGGCGCGTATGCCCCGCACATTGCGCTTGTCATGGTGCAGATCATGTTCGGCACCTGGCCCATCTTTGGCAAGATTGCCTTGCGCGCCCTGCCGCCGACCGCGCTCGTAGCCTTTCGCGTTAGCGGCGCTACCATTGCCTTTCTCATTCTTCAAAAAGTACTGGGAAACGCCCCGGCGATAAGGCGAAGAGACTACGCTCGTCTTGCGCTCTACAGCCTTCTTGGCGTCGTTCTCAACCAGTTTCTCTTCGTCAAGGGGCTCTCCTACACGACCGTTATCAACGCCACGCTTCTGGGCACGACCATTCCCATCTTCACGCTGCTGGTCTGTTTACTGCTGGGGCTTGACCGAGTTTCCCTTCTCAGAATCTTCGGCATCGTTCTGGCCGCAGCAGGCGTCATCTACCTCGTTGACCCTATGCGAGCGGATTTCTCCGCCGACACGACGCTCGGCAATATTCTGATTATCGCCAACTCGCTCTCCTACGGCGCATACATAGCCATCTCTAAGGATATGCTGAAGCGCTACGGAGCGCTGACGGTCATCACATGGATTTTCATCTTCGGCACGGCCTTTACCCTGCCGGTCGGAGCCTGGAGCATAGCCGGAAACGAATCGGTTCGGGACGCTGGCGCGCTCATCTGGCTGGTGGTGCTTTATATCATTCTCGTCCCGACGGTCGGGTCATATTATCTGAACGCATGGGCGCTGGCGCGCGTAGAGCCCAGCACAGTAGCCGTCTACATCTATCTACAGCCCCTGATCGCATTCATGCTCGCGCCGCTTCTGCTGAATGAGCCTCTTAACAGCCGCACGTGGATAGCCGCGCTGCTGATTTTCGCGGGGGTCGCAATTGTCTCGCGCCGCACGCGCAGCGTCGCAATGGAAGAGATGAGCGAGCACCCCGATGCGCTCGGCCATTAGAGTCTCTGTTACAATTCATTCGGCAGCAGGTCTTAAGGCAAGATGTCTACACCGTCTACGCAGAGAATAGTTTTGACTGTGCACGAGGAGCGTGCGAAGGTGCGCGCGGCACAGCTCTCTATCTTAGCCGCCGCGTTTCTCATCGCGCTCAAGACCGTGACGGGATTTCTCACGGGCTCAATCAGCGTCTGGGCGTCGCTTCTGGATTCGACTATGGACATCTTCGCCTCGCTGATTAACTTCTTCGCCGTGCGCGCCGCCTCGCGACCGGCGGATGAAGACCACGCTTACGGCCACGGTAAGGCGGAATCGCTGGCTGGCCTTTTTCAATCGCTGGTCATAGCCGCCTCCGGGATTTTCCTCATATGGGAAGCGGCGCGCAGGATAAGCACGCCGCATCCGATAGGTTCCGAGCTGATTGGCGTAGGCGTCATGCTCATAGCCATTTTCGTCAGCGCCGCTCTGGTCGTGAGGCTGCGCCGCGTGGCGCGCGAAACCGAATCGCCCGCGCTTCTATCGGACTCGCTGCACTACGCCACGGACATCTACACAAACTCGGGCGCGCTCCTGGCACTGGTCGTCGTCCTCCTGACGGGCTGGCTCATGGTTGACCCGCTCATCTCCATAGCGATCGCGCTCTACATACTATGGTCTGCGCTCGGCGTAGGGCGCGAGGCCGTGGACGTGCTCATGGACAAGCGGCTGCCTCAGGAGATTGACGAGCAGGTGGCGAGCGTCGTAGGCAGCTTCCGCGAGCAGGGAGTTATAGGCTTTCATGATCTTAGAACCCGCCGCTCAGGCTCGCAGAAATTTATAGACCTTCATCTGGAGATAGAAGGCGACAAAAGGCTTGAAGACGCACACGACCTTTCCGTCAGAGTCCTGCGCGCTATCGAAGCCAGGATTCCGCGCTCGCACGTACAAATCCACACTGACCCGGCGTAGACGCAACGCATAGCTATGCTGTTTTGATGGCGCGGATTGTGGTGTCGTCCTTTTCGGCCAGGCGACGCAACTCGAAGAGCTTCATGAGGGCTTCCACCGGTGAGAGCGCGTTCGGGTCTGTCTCCAGAATGGCGCGTGTGAGTTCTGAGTGGCTTGAGGGATGCGCCTGGCTCTGGCTGTAGGCTTCCGTGTTGCGATTGCCCTCCATCCCAGATTCGTATTCATTCAAAAGCACTTCGGCGCGGCGCACCACCGGGCGCGGCAGCCCAGCCAGGCGCGCCGCATATACGCCGTAGCTTTTGTGCGCGCTGCCTTCTCGAATCTTATAAAGAAAGAGAAGCTCGCTTCCCTCCTCCGCAATCTCCACGTAGAGATTCTTCAGGCGCGGAAGCGTGTCCGCCAATTCCGTCAGCTCGTGATAATGCGTGGCGAAGAGCGTCTTGGATTGAATCCGCGGGTGATTGTGCAGGTATTCGAGCACGGAGCGCGCAACCGCCAGCCCGTCATAAGTAGAGGTTCCGCGACCAAGCTCGTCCAGTAGAATGAGAGAGCGCGGAGTTGCGTGATGAAGTATCTGTGCGGTCTCCACCATCTCCGTCATGAAGGTTGATTCACCGCTCCCTATGCGGTCATAAAGCCCTATGCGCGTGAAGATGCGGTCACAGAGTCCAATGACGGCTTCTC
>DASVVZ010000025.1:0-3994 GCA_036389875.1 Pyrinomonadaceae bacterium | reverse complement strand
CGGGAGACCTGCGTGACATCCACGACCAGCTTGTTGAGGTGGTCTATGCCGCGCTCCACCAAATCAATAGTATTGATGGCCTCCTGCTCCTGCGTCATGTCGCGCAGCATGGAGACGCCCAGGCGTATGCTTCCCAGGGGATTCTTGATTTCGTGCGCGACCTGCGCTGCCGCCTGGCCGACTGCGGCGAGCGATTCCGTTCTGCGCATGACGGCTTCGGCCTCTGCGGCTTCGGTCGCGTCGACCAGCGTGACTATCTGGCCGCCGCCGCCGTCAATCGTCAGGGGCGAAGAGTAAACGTCGAAGGTGCGGTTGGAGCATTCGGGCGTATCAGAGCCGCAGACCCATCGCCCGCGATAGGTGGCCACCTTAACCTGCGAGGCAGTGGCGGCTTCGAGCATCTGAAGCGCGTCGTGTGAAGCGAAGTTGTCATGAATGGAAGCGCCGACGATCGCGCCCGGAAAAATCTTGTAGAAGGCGGAGTTGGCGCTCCTGATGCGGTCATGCTCGTCTATGGCGGCGATGGCGCTGACCATTCCCTCAAGCATCTGCGTGCTGAAGAGCCGCTCGCGCCGTGCAAGGTCAAGGCTCTCGCGCATCTCCCGAAAGCGGCGCTGCACTTCCCGAACAGTAGCGGCGACTACCGCTATGCCTATCAGCATTGAAATCGCCGTGAGAATCAGAATCTTGCGCGAGGCGCTGGCGCGCAGGGCTTCGCTCCTGCGAAGGATTTCGTCCTGCTCGGGCGCTGCGTTATTCAGAAGCTCGTTTAGCTGAAGGTCTACCTTCTGAAATTTCTTGAAGCCGCTTTCGTCGCCCGAAGCCTCGTAGGTCTCCAAACTCTCGGTCGATTTAACGAACGCCGCCATGTCCTGGCGAAGTGTTCGCCATCTCTCATCGTTGTTGAAGGCCGAGCCGTCAAGCTGCGTGAGCAGGCCGTTCATGTCGCTGCGAGCGCCCCTGAGACTCATCTCGAAGGGCGGCATGATTTCGCCGCGCGCACGGCCCTGCGCACGCACTCGCGCCTCGTTATTGAGGGCCGTGGCGGCTACGCGCAGCTTTAAGAGAAAGCTGAGGCGGGTGGCGTAGGTGCGCTCCATGTCCAGCACCTGATAGCTGACCTCGTTAAGCTGTCGAGTGCTCAGGTAGCCGAGCGCCAGTACGAGCGCGAGCAGTACCACGAAGCCTATCAATAGCGGCGTCAGGGCGGGCGCTGCCTGTCGCTCCGAAGGCGCAGACTTCTTCTCCGCCCTCCCGCGCTCAGGCTCCGGCCCTTCGTCCTTGACCGTGTCAAGGCGCTGGTAGACAACCTCGCCGTTCTCTTTAGTGCTACGGGACATTTCGTTCTTCTTCAGCCATCATAAGAGCCATCCGGGCTCAACTCAAGCGCAGGGTTGGATTCAACTCTCCGTGCGCTATCTTTGCGGCTCTCTCTTCACGGCCTTCGGATCAAGGAGCTTTCGGCAGAGAGCGACTATGGCGACGCCGCGAGCTTCCGGCGTTTCGATTTTGGCCAGCACGTCCAGCACGCTCTCAAGCTGTTCGGGCGCGAAGGCACCCGCGGCCGCGCGCCATCCGAAGCCGCTCGTGCCAAAGCTTATGTCAGAGACGGTCTTGACGGAAAACTTCTTTACAAGCGGCGCACGCTCGTCTGCACTCGCAGATACGGGGAAGCGCCCCATGAGCTTTACGCCGTCGTTCAAGGCTTCGAGCGCCGCCCACTTGTCGAACTGCCCGTAGGTGGAGACTATGCCGAGAGCTATTCGCGTCCAGTTCTCCTCCATCTCCGCCTTTTTGAGAAGCCCCTGCGCCTCCTGCAACCAGTCGCGCGCTCGCGTCAGCTCTTTCGCCTTGACCAGGCGTTGCGCGCCTACGATAAGCGAGGCCGCTCGCTGCGCCGCCTCCCCGTTCTTCGAAAGCAGTTGATAGGCCCTGTCTAAATCACTCGACTGTATGAAATGCAGCGTGGCCCTGTAGGTGAGCCAGTTCTTCAAGTCGGCGCGAAGCTGTTCGTCCTGAATGCTTCCGGCAAGCGACCAACCGCGCTCGTAACGCTGAGGCGCGGTGGCGATTGCCGCCTCTGCGTAGAGTATGTCGCGCCTGAGCGGGTTTAACTCCCGCCTGGCATTCTCTTCCATCAAATCCACGCGGCGCTCCGCGTAGTCTTCAATCTTTTCGCCCGGACGATATTCGGGCATGTCTGCGGGTCTTTCGGCGGGCGCCGGAGCGAACTTCGCGTCCGACTCCATCTGCAAGGCTCTCTGCCTGAGCGCGGCCGCCTGTTCCGGCAACTGTTTGGCCATCTGCGGGTAGAGCGTGTTGATGACGCTCAACTGCGCGCGCGCCGTTGCCTCCATCTCGCCGGTCGTAGAGGGAAGCGGCGCGTTGAGCAGAGCCGCCGCCGCCGCCCTGAGAAATTCGAGCGCAAGCTGAGGGCTCTGCTCCGCGGCGGCTTTGACCTGCGGCCTGTTCTGGCTGACGGCCAGGCTGAAGCTGCCGCGATTCTCCGACGTGTTCGCGGCCTGAACCCTCCCGGGCGTGTACAGGTAAGAATAGAGAATCAGAAGCTCGTTGGGGTCTTGCATCCCGGCGGCCTTCATCCTCTGGAGTGCGCGGCGAAAGACGGCTTGAGCAAGCTCGAAGTCCTGTTGCTGTATGGCCAGCAGGACGTTCTGCAGGCCGAAGGAGACGCCGTCCTGCAGGCTTTCCATAGCAAGGTCAGCAGCAGCTTTGGCGTCCTGCGCGGCGACCGCCATAGCCATGTCCAGCAAGATAGTGCTTCGGGGCGTGCGGTCGTCGAAGATGCCTCGCTCCTGGCCTTTGCGTCCGGCCTCTTCGGCCATCTCGGCCAGCCAGCGCTTCGCAAGGTCAGGGGCGCGCCGCCTTGCGACCATCATCACCTCGCGCCGCGTCTCGGTCTGCGCCGACTCGTTTCTATAGGCCGAGCGCTCACCGCGCCTCTCTTCGCGCGCAGAGGAGGCTTTGCCCCAGGCAGCGACGAGCAGCGAGCGGGCGGCGTCCGGCTCCATCTCCCAGATGAGGTCTGCGGCTTCGGACTGAACCCGCGCGGCAGCCCTTTCATCATTCCACTTCTTTGCGTCCTCGGCGGTTGAGCGAAGGACGCTCGCGATTCTGCTTGTCAGCCGCGAAGGCTCTTCCGCAGGGGCTTCGGCGTCCGGCTTCGCGGCAGAAGGTTTAGACTTAGCCTGAGGCCGTGCCGCAGCGTTCCCTCGCCCCGCCTGCGCAAAGCCGGCCCTGGCCGTAGAGGCAAGACAAACGCATGAAATTATCAGCAGGCCGAGCGCAGCTCGCATGGGCCCGTTGCGGCGATTACCAGCTCGTGCTGTTACCTTCTCGCGTCCATTGCGACTCATAAACCTCACCCGTCTTCGTCACGTAGAAGTTTGAATAAACGGTCGTGCGCGCCACGTCCCGCTCAGGCCGGCTCGCGTCTTCCATCAAAGGGGCCTGAGCGTCCCACATGCGCGTGCGGTAGATTGTCTGCTTCAACTGCGCGTCGAAAATCTTCACGTTGCAGCTCAGGAGCAGACGGGCCTCCTTCGTGCGCTCCGCGTCGGGAACTCTGGAGCGAAAAGGTATTCGCTCAAGTACGAAGGTGCGGTCTTTGAGTAAAGCCAGCCCGCTCTTTTTAAAGCTCCCCTCGGCCAGCAGAATCTTCTTGGGGAAGCTGGACAGGCTCAGATCTACAGCGACAGCACGCCCCTTAGCGGCGCCCCTGACCAGCCCCATCAGCGATTTTTCATGCTCGGCTTCGGAAACAAAATATAACTGGTAGGTTCCTTCCCAGTAGCTCTTGGGGTCTGAAGCGCCGGGCAAATCTATCAACGTTATCTTCAACCTCAGGTGCTCCAGGTACAGCTCTGGCGCGAGCACGTTGGGCTCCGCCTGCCGCATACGCATCTGGTTGCGTCTTCCCTCCTGGGACGCCGCCACAGTCAGCCCCAGCAGCAGCAGACAAAATGCGAGCGAGGTT
>DASVVZ010000024.1:0-3863 GCA_036389875.1 Pyrinomonadaceae bacterium | reverse complement strand
CTTCCTGAAAAAACTCCGCGCGCACGTCGAGAAGAAGTATCCGTCGGCGCTGCTCTTGGGCGAAGCGAACCAGTGGCCCGAAGACGTGGTCGAGTATTTCGGCGACGGCGACCAGTTCCACATGAACTACCACTTCCCCATCATGCCGCGCCTCTTCATGGCCTTGAGACAGGAAGACCGCCGCCCGATCGTGGAGATTCTTGAGCGCACGCCCGGCATCCCGGCCAACTGCCAGTGGGGAATGTTTCTGAGAAACCACGACGAGCTGACGCTTGAGATGGTGACGGACGAGGAGCGCGACTACCTCTACAACGAGTACGCCAAAGACCGTCGCATGCGCCTGAACTTAGGGATACGACGGCGGCTCGCTCCGCTATTAGACAACAGCCGCCGCCGCATAGAGCTTCTCAACGGCCTGCTCTTTAGTCTTCCCGGCAGCCCCTTTCTCTATTACGGCGACGAGATAGGAATGGGCGACAACATCTACCTTGGCGACCGCGACGGCGTGCGCACGCCCATGCAATGGAGCGGCGACCGCAACGCGGGCTTTTCGCGCGTGGACTTCGAGCAGCTTTATTTCCCCGTCATAGTCAACGCCGTCTACGGCTATCAGGTGGTGACCGTCGAGTCGCAGCTGCGATTCGATTCCTCTCTGCTCTACTGGATGCAGCAGATGATTCGCCTGCGGAAAGACCACAAGGTCTTCGGGCGCGGCACGCTTGAGTTCATCAGGCCGGAGAACAGAAAAATCTTCGCCTTCATACGCGAGCACGAGGGCGAGACCGTTCTTTGCGTCTTCAACCTCTCGCGTTACCCGCAGCCGGTCGAGCTTGATTTGGGCAGGTACGCCGGACGCACGCCCGTAGTCATGATCGGCGAGACGGCCTTCCCCTCGATTGAAGAGCGCCCCTATCAACTGGCCCTGAGCGGCTACGGCTTCTACTGGTTTCTTTTGAAGTGAAGTTGGCCGAAACTACTTTGAACGACAGAGGCACACTTTCATGAGGTTTCACAGGTCTAGCGGAATCCTGCTGCATCCGACTTCGCTTCCCGGCAGGTACGGCGTGGGCGAGCTTGGGCTTGAAGCTTACAGCTTTATAGACGCGCTTCATGAGGCGCGACAGAGCCTCTGGCAGGTTCTGCCGCTCGGCCCCACGGGCTACGGCGACTCGCCCTATCAGTCCTTCTCCGCCTTTGCCGGTAACACGCTGCTCGTCAGCCTGGACCTCCTGGCCAGAGAGGGACTGCTGATGGAGGAAGAGCTGAAGGACGCGCCCGTGTTCGCGGAAGACCGAGTGGATTTCGGCGGCGTCATAGATTTCAAGAACGCGCAGCTTGAGCGGGCCTACACTCGCTTCAGGCAATCGGGGGGCGGGAATCTCCGCCGTTCCTTTGAGGTCTTTCAGGACTACGCCGCATCGTGGCTGGACGACTACGCTCTCTTTCGCGCGATTAAGAATCATCAGGACGGAAAGGTCTGGAACGATTGGGACACGGAGCTTGCGCTCAGAGACGAAGCGGCCCTGGAAAAGACGCGCGCGGAGCTTGCACGTGAGATAGAGGCGCAGGAGTTCTACCAGTTCCTCTTCTTCCGCCAGTGGGCCGCGCTCAAAAAATATGCGAATCAAAAGGGCGTCTCCATCGTCGGAGACATCCCCATCTTCGTCTCCTACGATTCGGCGGACGTGTGGACGCATCCGTACCTCTTCAAGCTGGACGAGCGGGGCAAGCCCCTGGTCGTAGCGGGTGTGCCGCCCGATTACTTCAGCGCGACAGGACAGCTCTGGGGCAATCCGATTTACGATTGGGCTCGCATGCGCGAGGACGAATTCAGCTGGTGGGCCGAGCGCGTCTCTGCCTCCTTCGAGCTGATGGACATACTTCGCATAGACCACTTCAGAGGCTTCGCTGCCACCTGGGAAATCCCTGCGGGTCACGAGACAGCCGTGCACGGCCGCTGGGTAGATGTGCCCGGCCGCGAGCTCTTCAGCAATTTAAGGGAAAGGTTCGGCTCTGACCTCCCGATCATCGCGGAGAACCTGGGGCTCATCACGCCCGACGTAGAGAACCTGCGGCGCGAGTTCGGCTTTCCGGGCATGCGTATACTTCAGTTCGGATTCTCAAGCGACGCCGAGAACAAGTTCCTGCCGCACAACTACGAGCATGAGGACGTGGCCTACACGGGCACGCACGACAACGACACCACCGTTGGCTGGTTCAACGCGGCGGAGGGCGTAGGCTCCACGCGCACCTCCGAGCAGATAGAGAAGGAGCAAGCCTACTGCCTGAAATACCTGGACGCGGGCGGGCAGGAGATACACTGGGACTTTATACGCGCGGTCTTCGCGTCGGTCGCCGACATTGTGATTATTCCCTTACAGGATGTCCTGGGACTGGGCACGGAGGCGCGCATGAATCTCCCTGCCAGCACCGGCGGCAACTGGAACTGGCGCTTCAGCAGAGGCGATTTGAAGGGCGGGATGCTGGCGCGCCTGGCTGAGCTTTCGGAAACCTACGGCAGAAACCTTCCCCGGAAGGATGAAACGGATGCTCAAGCCGGCGATGCCGCGCTTGGTTAAGAACTACTAACAAAACCGGAATAACTGTAGGGGGCAGAGGGCTTGGTCCCTGCCCCTACAGTATTGGCGAGCGTGCTCGGTTATTCGACGAACGACAGGGGCCGCTTTCGTGCTCTTAAAAAGCGATTTTAGCTTCCCCGTACAGCCCTGAGACAGCCGAAAAAAGGCGTAACCGCCGGGGACTCAGGCGCGTCTTTAGCTCTTGAGCAGTAAAACGGTCAAAACCGGCTGTAGAAAATCACCCTCCCCCAAAACCCGGCACAGGATTTAGCGGCCCGTTTGGCTGTATTGAGCAGAATCGTTCATAAACAGGCAGGATAATAATGAAAATACTGGCAAGACTATTAACCTCAACCGCGCTCGCTCTGCTGGCCGGAGCGGCCGTCACAGAGTCTCGCATCTTTGCACAGCAGGCGGGGCAGGAAGCGCCGAGCGCCCAGAATCGTCTGGTCGGAGAGGTTCAGACCATTAACACGAGCGGCGGGGAGTTCACCATCAAGACGGACGACGGGCGAACGGTGACGCTCAAGACTGCCGAGCGCATCTCTGTGCTTCGCATTCCTCCCGGCGAGACCAGCGCGCAGAGCGCCACTAAGATAAGTCTCTCGGATGTAGCCGTGGGCGACCGCGTATTTGCGCGCGGCGAGCTGTCCGCCGACGGCCAGAGCTTCAGCGCGCGCCAGATAGTCGTAGCCAACAAGCAGGCCGTAGCACAGACGCAGGAAGCGCAGCGCGAAGACTGGCAGCGTCGCGGCGTCTTCGGTCGCATAGAGGCCATCAACGCAGACCGCAAGGAGATAACCATACGCGCTCGCGGGCGCGAAGGCGCTCAGCAGGCGGTCATCGTTGACGCTTCGGGCAAAGTCAAATTCATGCGTAACGCGCCGGATTCATCCCGCCCGCAGGACGCCGTGGCCAGCTCCTTCGCCGACCTGAAGGTAGGCGACCAGCTGCGCGCGCGCGGCGAGCGCTCCTCGGACGGCACACGCATCACTGCCGAAGAGATTGTAGCCAGCAACGTGCAGCGCACAGCCGGGACAGTTCAGTCCGTCAACGCTGCCGCCAACGAGATAGTCATACGCAACGAGCAGACCGGCCAGACGCAGACCATAGTCATTGGACAGCGAAGCATGCTGAGGCGCGTCACGCCTGAGCTGGCATCGCAGCTGGCCCAGCGCAGGGCGCAGGCCGGAGCGGCCGGCGGCGAGCGGCGCGGACAGGGCGCAGGCGGAGCGCGGACCGGCGGACAGGGAGAAGGCGGGCAGAGGCGCGGCGGCCCCGGTG
>DASVVZ010000023.1:0-2122 GCA_036389875.1 Pyrinomonadaceae bacterium | reverse complement strand
GGGCAGTTGACCGGGAACTCCGTCGCCATCGCGCGCGACGTCTCGGAACTGAGACGCGCCGAGGCAGAAGCCTTCGAGAATAAATCCTTCATGGCGAGCCTGGCCGATTTAGCGCCCGACGAAATCTACACGCTCGATCTGGAAGGGCGCTTCATCTGGATGAACGAGCGCGCGGAAGCCAGCAACTATCTTTTCTCTACCAGCCTCATAGGCCGCCACTTCAACGACATCGTCGCGGTCGAATCCCGCGACGCGGTGAGCCTGAATCTTGCGCGCACGCTCGAAGGCGAAGATACACAATGCGAGGTGCAAACAATACGCCCGGACGGAACCGTTCGCTACGTAGAAGCCTACACTTCCGCGCTCTGGCGCGAGGGCAACGTGACGGGCGTGCTGGTTTTCCTGCGCGACATAACGGAACGCAAACGCGCGCAGGAGCGCATGGCCCAGTCGGACAAGCTCCGGGCCGTGGGCGAGCTGGCTGCGGGCGTTGCGCACAATCTCAACAACGCCCTGACCGTCATACAGGGCCGCGCCCAGCTCCTGCTGATGCGCTCAACGGACGAAGCCACGTCCAAGAGCCTTGAGGTGATTACGCGAGCCGTCTCAGACAGCGCGCAGACCCTGAGACGCATGCTCGATTTCGCGCGTCGCGGCACGACCACGGATTTCGGCCCCGTAGACCTGGCAGACCTCGTAGCCACAAGCGTTGAGATAGCGCGTCCCAAGTGGCAAGGCTCTTCCGCCACGAGATCAGGCAAGATAGAAGTCGAGGTGGTCAATCAAGGGCCCGTCTATGTTTACGGCGACGCGGCCGAGCTGCGCGAAGTGGTTCTCAACATGATATTCAACGCCGTGGACGCCATGCCCGAAGGCGGAACTATCGAGACGGGCTCGCGCGCCGAGATTGATTCGGCCTGCTTCTGGGTGGCGGACACGGGGCGCGGCATGCAGCCCGAAGTCGTGGAGCGCATCTTCGAGCCTTTCTATACGACCAAGGGAGAGCGCGGCACGGGCCTGGGGCTTTCCGCTTCGCACGGCATAATCGCGCGCCACACCGGCCAGATAATGGTCGTAAGCTTTCCGGGTGAAGGCACGCGCTTCGAAGTCCGGCTGCCTCCCTATGATGAGGCTCGCCGCGCTAAGCAGGAGAGCGCCCCGGCGTCCATGATTAAGATAGACCCTGCGCGCATACTCATAGTCGAAGATGAGGAGCGCGTGCGCTCGCTCCTGGTGGAGGCTTTTGAAGCCGTGGGCCACACGGTCATACAGGCCTGGGACGGAGCCGAAGCCCTCAAGCGACTTGAGAAGGAGGAGTTCGAGCTGGTTGTCTCCGACATAGGCTTGCCGGAGGTGAGCGGCCTTCAGGTGGCGCGTTGGATAAAGACGAACCGCCCGGCCCTGCCTGTGATTCTGGCCACCGGCTGGATAGAGATGATAACGCCTATGGATTATGAGCAGGGAAGAATCGATGCCGTCTTCAAAAAGCCTTACGCCGTCAGAGAAGTTGTTGAGCGCGCCTGTGAGTTACTGGACGCGGGAAGACACGACGAGTCACGCAGCGAGCTGCTGCATCAATAACTACGCTCTAGCCCGGAGCCGGTCTTCTAAAGCCGCCCTCTTGTCCGAAGATGGAGCACGAGCCTCTTATCAATGTACGTAAACACCCAAATCGAGCCTCGCCTGTCCTGACCGCTTTCACTGGCGGCGCAATTTCTTAACCTCTTTTATTAAAGCTTTTAGCCCGATATTTACGGCGTCTTGGCGCGTGGTGGCATATCGCTTGCCATTCTCCGGCGGCACAGGCGATGTATAACGCAGAGTGCGCTCGCTTGCTATTACGGCAGTTCGATAGGAGGAGTGAGAGTTATGGGAACACCTAACCAGGACGAGATTGAAGGCAAATTCGAGAAGGCTAAGGGCTCGGTTAAAGAGGGAGTCGGTCGAGCCATAGATGATAAAGATTTGGAGGCGGAAGGAAGCGCGGATCGAGCCGAAGGCAAGGTGCAGGAGGGTTACGGCGAAGCCAAGCGCAAGGTGGGCGACGCCATCAAGGACGTAGGCGACGCGATTCGCAAGTAACGACAAGACGAGAGAAGCTCGAAGGGGAGATGAAAGCACG
>DASVVZ010000022.1:0-11383 GCA_036389875.1 Pyrinomonadaceae bacterium | reverse complement strand
ATCTACCTCTGGCCCGTGGCGCGACTGGGCGTTCCCTTCTTTCTGCTGGCGCTTGTGGCCGTACAGACCAGCTCGCGCTATTCCGTGCCAATTCCGCGCGGGCGGGGACAGATTCGCGTCACGGACGCCTTCATCTTTCTTTCGATTCTACTGTTCGAAGGCGATGCGGGCGTGCTCTTCGCGGCCCTGGTCGGCCTCTGTCTGTCGCTTCGTTCCGGCAAGGACACGCTTCAATACCTGTTCAGCACTTCGCTGACGATTTTAGCGGCCTTCGTGCTGGTCTGGAGTATGCGACTGGCCTTCGGGCCGATCACCACCCTGGGGCAGGCCAGTTACTCTGTGGCCTTCTTCGAAGCCATGGGCCTGGCGATTCTTATTCAAGCGGCCTTTAGCTCGGCCATCATCACCTTCGGTGGAGCATACAAGATTCAGCAGGCACTCTGGCGCACCGTCAGCAGCATCTTCGGCTGGACTCTTGCCGCCTACACGGTCGGTGTCGTCGCCGCTCACATAATCTCCATCCTCGTAGGCGCGACTGGCTACAACGCCTTCATGGTGGTGATTGCCCTGGCGGCTCTGGCTCACGCGGCCTTTCGTATGTACCTGCGGAACGTGGAAGAGCGTCACCCGCAGGAGCAGCGCGTCGGCGCAAAGATGAAGGACGACTCGGAGCGCTTCCGCTCGGCCTTCGACCATGCCGCGATAGGCATGGCGATTGTTTCCTCCGAAGGACGCTGGCTACAGGTCAACCGCTCGCTCTGCGGGTTGCTCGGCTATTCGGCGCGCGAGTTGATGATGACGGACTTTCTCAGCATCACTCACCCGGACGACCTGGGCACCGCGCTCTCCTCTATCAAAGAGCTGATGAAGGGAAAGATTCCTTCGCACCAGATGGAGAAGCGTTACGTTCACAAACAGGGACACGAAGTCTGGGTGCTCTGGAACGTCTCGCTTGCCAGGGACGCTTACACCGGCACGGCTCACCTGATATTCCAGATTCAGGACATCACCGACCGCAAGCGTGCGGAAGAGCGCCTGCTTCACGACGCTTTCCACGATGCGCTGACGGGATTGCCGAACCGCGCCCTCTTCATGGATCACCTTGGGCTGGCGATTGCCCGCTCCAAGCGCAACAGCGACCAGAAGTTCGCAGTCCTTTATCTTGACCTGGATCGCTTTAAGATTATCAACGATTCCCTGGGCCACATGATTGGCGACCAGCTGCTCGTGGGCATCGCCCATCGTCTTGAGGAGTGCCTGAGGCCCGGCGACACCATTGCACGCCTGGGCGGCGACGAGTTCGTGATTCTCATAGAAGACATCTCGGACGATTCGGACACCATCTACGTCGCCGAGCGCATTCAGAACGAGTTGACCGTGCCCTTTAGCCTGAACGGGCGAGAGGTCTTCACCACCGTCAGCATAGGCATAGCGCCCGGCTCAAGCACCTACGAGCGGGCCGAAGACATACTGCGCGACGCAGACACGGCCATGTACCGCGCCAAGACCATGGGCAAAGCGCGTCACGAGATTTTCGACAAGGCCATGCACGCCCGCGCCATGAACCTGCTGCAACTGGAGACGGACTTGAGGCGCGCGGTCGAGCGCGAAGAGTTCTTCGTTCAGTACCAGCCGATTGTTTCTCTGGAGACGAGCCACCTCAGAGGCTTCGAGGCGCTCGTGCGCTGGAAGCACCCGGAGCGCGGCCTCATCTCTCCCATAGACTTCATCCCTGTGGCGGAAGAGACCGGGCTGATTATACAGATAGGCGAGTGGGTCTTGAGAGAGTCATGCCAGCAGATGCAGCGCTGGCATACCATCTTCCCGTCAGACCCGCCCATGTTCATCAGCGTAAACCTGTCGGGCAAGCAGTTCACGCAGCCTGACTTGATCAGCGAGGTCGCAACCATTCTGGACGAGACGGGCTTGAACCCGCGCTCCCTGAAGCTTGAAATAACGGAGTCGGTCGTTATGGAGAACATAGAGACGGCCACGGAGATGCTCAAGCAGTTGCGCTCGCTCGGAGTGAAGCTGAGCATAGACGATTTCGGCACGGGCTACTCAAGCTTGAGCTACCTGCACCGCTTCCCGATTGACACGCTCAAGATTGACCGCTCGTTCGTCACGCAGATGTCCGACAACAACGAGAACATGGAGATTGTGCGCACGGTCGTCATGCTTGCGCAGAATCTGGGCATGGATGTCGTGGCCGAGGGCGTAGAGACCACGGAGCAGTTATCGCTGCTGCAAAAACTGGGCTGCGAGTTCGGCCAGGGCTACTTCTTCTCCAAGCCCGTGGGGGCTTCCGTCGCGGAAAAGATTATCAGCGACACCTACTCGCTCCCGCAGGTCGCAGTAGCCTCTAACAACTCATCCAGAAAGGTCGTGCTCGTAGCATAAGAGCCCGGCCTTTCCCTGCACCGTATGAAAATCAGAAGAGCGTAAGGTGGTTTGATTGCCTTACGCTCTTCTGATTTTTTGATACTAGTTTCTACCGGCGAAAAGCGGCAGGTTTATTTGAGCTTCTGCTGTCTTTGCTCTTCCTCTTTCAGGCGAACCAGTTTTTCTATGTCGGGCGTGACGAACTGCGCGTAGCAGTCCGGGCAGATGCCGTGGCTGAACTGTGCTTCCGAGTGCCGGGCGATGTAGCTTTCGACCTGTTCCCAGTAGTTGCGGTCGTCCCGAATCTTCTTGCAGTAGGAACAGATGGGCAGCAGACCCTGCAACTGCTTGACGCGAGAGAGCGCCTCTTCAAGCTCTGCCACGCGCATGGCCAAACTCTGTTGCAGCTCAATAATGCGCGCGCCTACCCTGATGCGAGCGCGCAGCTCGCTCGAGTCGAAGGGCTTGGTCAGGTAATCGTCCGCGCCGGCTTCGAGCCCCGTCACAACCTCCTTCGGCAGCGTCTTTGCCGTCAGCATGATGACGTAAAAGGGGCGCGTAGACGCTCTCTGTTTCGCCCTGCGGCAGACCTCAAGCCCGTCCATGCCCGGCATCATGATGTCGAGCAAAGCAATCGGCGGCGAGTCATCCCGTTGGAGCGCTTCCCAGGCTTCGACGCCGTCTTGCACGGGCTGCGCCTCGTAGCCCCAGCGCTCTACCATTATCTCAAGCAAGTGGCGAGAGTCCGGCTCATCTTCGGCAATTAAGAGTTTCATAATGTTCGCAGCTTCCAGACGCTTATCCGAAGTGAAGAGGTCGGAGCAGGCGCACTAACAGTCTCTTTCCGTATTAAGCTCTCTCTGCTGGGGCCAATCACAGGAGGGGGCAAGGGCTTCGCTTTTTATCAAACTACTCCAGGGGGCAAAAGGTCAAGCCGCGAGGACTATTTCATCTCTTTGTATGCGGCGATTTCTCTGAGGGCTCGCTCCTCGCTCCAGCCCAGGTACCGGCGCGCCACCGAAGCGGCTTCTTCGATTACGTCGAGTCCCGCTTCCGGTCCCAGGCCTATCATGGTGCGGCGCAGCAGGCAGTCCGAGAGGGTCTCTGCCAGCTCGCGCTCGAAAGAGAAGAGGACTTCGGCGCGTATCGCTCCCGTAGCAGCATCGAGCGGCTCTAGAAGCTCGGGCCGTCCTTCGGCCATCTCCAGGACTTCCGCTGCGCGTGTGCCGTAAACTCGCAGGAGATGCTCGCGCGAGCGCTCGTCGATTGAGCGCTCCTGTTTGAAGCCTTCGGCAAAGGATGAGTAGTCGGAAGCCCTTGCGCCGGGAAGAGGCGTGTGCGCTGTCCTGCAAGGAGGCGCGCGCCGGCCAAGCTTCTTAAAGATTAAATTGACAGCCTGCTCCGACAGGTTTCTGTAGGTCGTAATCTTGCCGCCGACTATGGAGAGTAAATTTTCAATCGCGGGCGCGTGGTCGTGTATGAAGTGGCGGCGTGTGATGCCCGCATTTTTGGTCTCGTCCTCACGAAAAGGCAGGGGGCGCACGCCCGAATAGGTGTAAAGAACAGCGCGGCGGGTCAGCCCGGCCTGCGGGATGACGCGATTGGTCTCTCGCAGCAGGTAATCAATCTCGGCCTCATCGGCTTTGACCGCATCCAGGTCGCCTTCGTACCGCGTGTCTGTCGTGCCGATTAGATAAAGGTCATTCCACGGAATGATAAAGAAGGGGCGGCCGTCATCCTGAGCCTCTACGTAGAGCGCGTCGCGCGGTGCGCCGTCAAAGCGCCGCGTCACTATGTGGCTGCCCTTCGTCCCGCCGATTAGACGGGGGAAAGCCGCGCCTTCGACGCCCGCCAGCGCTTCGTCAACCCAGGGGCCGCAGACGTTGACGAAGACTTCACCGCGCACGGTTTGCGCCGTCCCGTTGTGTGTTTGTACGTACTCGGCCGCACGCACGCGCCCGCCTTCCGTCTCGAGCCGTCGCACGCGCGCGTAGGTCAAAACGGTCGCGCCGTGCTCGCGCGCGTCCAGAGCATTTTCAAGCGTGAGCCGCTCCGGGTACTCCACCTGCGCGTCGTAGTACAGGGCCGCGCCGCGCAAAGCTTCATGCGCGAGGCCCGGCGCACGCTCTAGCGTCTCGGAGCGCGAGAGCATACGGTGGGGCGAAAGCGTCTTATCGAAAGAGAGCGCATCATAAGCCAGCATCCCGGCGCGTATGGTGAGAGGGCCGCGCCTCTGCTGCTCGTAGACGGGGATGAGCATGGGCAGCGGCTTAACCAGATGAGGCGCTGCCTTCAGAAGCCGCTCGCGCTCGCGCAGAGATTCGCGCACCAGTCCCAGCTCGCCGTACTCAAGATAACGAAGCCCGCCGTGAATCAGCCGCGTTGACCAGCTGGTTGTGCCGCTCCCTATATCCCCCTTATCGAGAAGCAGCACCCTGAGCCCGCGCATAGCAGCATCGCGCGCAATGCCCGCCCCATTAATGCCCGCCCCTATCACAACCAGTTCGAACATAAAAGCAGTAAACAGTTTTCAGTTTTCAGTTTTCAGTTTTCAGTTTTCAGAAAAGCGACGATTGCTTTCTACTGAAAACTCAAGACTGAAAACTGCTTTCCGTCACTCGTCTTTTGCCCAGCCTTTGGCGCACGCGACGGCGCGCAGCCATCTGCCGTAGAGAGCCCCTCTTTCGTCTTCGCTCATCCGGGGCTCGTAGCGGCGCGCGAGCCTCCACTTTGAGTCAATCTCTTCGCGGCTCTCCCAGAAGCCCGTGGCGAGGCCGGCAAGGTAGGCCGCGCCGAGGCTTGTAGTCTCAGTGACGAGCGGAACGTCCACAGGTACGCCGAGGATGTCTGCCTGAAACTGCATGAGGAAGCTGTTCGAGACGGCGCCTCCGTCGGCGCGAATCTCCCGCAAGGGAATGCCGGAATCGCGGCGCATGGCCTCTACCACGTCGCGCGTCTGGTAGCACATGCTCTCAAGCGTGGCCCGGCATAGGTGAGCGCGCGTGGTGCCGCGCGTGAGCCCTATGATTACTCCGCGCGCGTAAGCATCCCAGTGCGGCGCTCCCAGGCCCGTCAGGGCAGGCACGAAATAGACCCCTTCGTTAGACTGAACCTGTCTCGCCAGGGCTTCCGTTTCCGCGGCGTCTTCTATCACCCCTAGCCCATCGCGCAGCCACTGCACCGCCGCGCCCGTGATGAAGATTGAGCCCTCAAGAGCGTACTCTACGGGGTCGTTCCCGATTCCCCACGCGATGGTCGTCAGCATCCCTTCGCGGCTCTCGACGGCCTTGCGGCCGGTGTTCATGAGAATGAAAGAGCCCGTTCCGTAGGTGTTCTTGGCGCGTCCTTCGCCGTAACATGCCTGGCCGAAGAGCGCCGCGTGCTGATCGCCAGCCACGCCTGCCACAGGGACGCTCGCGCCGAAAAAGACAGACGGGTCCGTATGGCCGTAAACGTGCGCGGAAGGCAGAACTTCCGGCAGCATTTCGCGTGGCACGTCCAGAGCTTCCAGTAGCTCGTCGTCCCACTCCAGCCTGTGTATGTTGTAGAGAAGCGTGCGCGAGGCGTTAGAGTAATCCGTGATGTGCGTGCGCCCGCCCGTCAATTTCCAGATGAGCCACGAATCAATCGTCCCGAAGGCTATCTGGCCCTGCCGCCCGCGTTCCCGCAGGCCCTCCGTGTTATCCAGCAGCCACTTGATCTTGGTGCCCGAGAAGTACGGGTCAAGGACTAAGCCTGTCTTGCCGCGAAATGATTCGTTGAGGCCGCGCTCCTTTAGCTCGTCGCAGATGAAAGCGGTGCGTCTATCCTGCCAGACTATGGCTCGGCCCGTGGGCCTGCCCGTGCGGCGCTCCCAGAAGAGCGTAGTCTCGCGCTGGTTCGTGATGCCAATGGCGCGAATGTCCGAGGCGCGCACGCCCGTTTTCTCAAGCAGTTCACCGATGAGCTTAACGACGCCGGCCCATATCTCTTCGGCGTCGTGCTCTACCCAGCCGGGCTGCGGGTAATGCTGAGTAAACTCGGAGTACGAGAGCCCGCGAATAGTAGCTTCGCGGTCAAACAGTATCACCTTCGTCCCTGTCGTCCCCTGGTCAATCGCCAGCACAAAGCTGTCGGACATCCCTGCACCTCCAACGACTCTAAATAACATGAAAGGCGGAATAAGAGAGAGAAGAAATAAGCGCGGAAGTCCGCAGCGCAGAATCTTTACTGTCCTTCTTCTTTTGAGAGCGCGGTCATGATCTCGGTGAAGCGCTCTATGTCCTGGCGCGTGCGCTCCATCGCGCGGCGGCTGTCTAGATAGGCTTTCCAGTGCGGAGTATTGGTGAGCGCTCGTGTGGCGTCTTCATCAAGCACCTGCGCCATCAGCGCTATGAGGTCGCTGACGACGCGCGTGTGCTCAAGCAGAGATTCAATGATGGAGTAGGCCAATCTGGCCTGTTCATAATCCAGGTCGCGCGGCCCGAGTTTTTCCGAAGACTGTTCGCTCATATTTACTGTCCCGCCTGCTCCTCGTCGTACCAGCTTCCGCGCACGAAGGGAAGCTCTGTGACGCGCGCCTCCACCTCCGCATCGTTAGCAGCGACGCGCAGGGGCGTGCCCGGCTGAAGGTAATCATACTTGACGTAGCCGAGCGCGACGGTTCTATTCAAGAGGGGCGAATTTGCGGCTGAGGTAATCCATCCTATCTCTTTCCCTTCCGCAGTTCTTATCCTGTCGCCCGCTCGAACTTCGGCTACAGTGTCGGGCATAATCCCTGCGAGGCGCTTCGCCACGTGGCCGCGAAAGTGTATGCGCGCGATTATCTCCTGCCCTATGTAACAGCCCTTCGTAAAACTGACCGCGTCGTCCAGGCCCGTCTCAAGCACCACTTTCGTTTCGTCTATGTCCACGCCGTAACGCGGCAGGCCCGCTTCGACTCTGAGAATCTCAAGCGCATCGAAGCCCGCGGGTTGCGCCCCCGCTCTTGATAACGCTTCCCAGAGAGAGACGGAAGCATCCCTGCTCGTGAACAGATCGAAGCCGTCTTCGGCCGTATGCGTCGCGCGTATGACGCTTATCTGAAAGCCTTCCAACTCGGCGCTGACGATCCCGCCCCGCGCTACGGCTGCCGCCTCTTGGCCAAGCACCGCGCGAACAACCTCGACTGCGCTTTTGCCCTGCACTGAAAGCAGCGCCGTATCATTCGTCACGTCCGTCAGGCTGAAATCTCCGGCGAGCGTGAACCGGCCGAGCGTCTTGATAATCTGCTCGCGCGTCACCGCCTCCGTGTCGAAGAGAAACGCACGCCCGCGCCGCAGCACGCGGGCGTGCGCCAGCATTCGCCCCTGCACGCTAGGGAAAGCCGCAGCCATCCACGAATCGTCGGCCAGCGCCTTAACGTCGTTCGTGATAAGCCCGTTCAGGAAAAGCACGGCTTCTGTGCCGCCAATCTCTATGCGCCCGCGCGACGAGAGGTCTAGGAGCCCCGCGCCGCCCTCGCGCACCACTCGATATTCGGCCATCACGTCGCCGTAAGAGGCCGGGATAATGTAGCCGTCGCGCTCCTGCAATTCCGCGCCCGCGCGACTGTGCGCCTCGGCGAGCGGCGATTTATGAACCGCGTCTCTTTCAACCACTTCGCTCATCTTTAGCTGATACCTTTTCCCTTCCCTTCGCGCCCAACGAGAGCGCTCGCTCGACAGCCCTGTAGTCCCGCAACTGCTCCGCCTCGCGGCGATGCGAGGCCAGCACCTGCGGGCTCGGATGATAAAGCGGAACCAGAACGCGCCCGCCCCACTCGAAAACTTTTCCCGCCGCTTCTCTTAAATTAAGCGGATGATACTCAATGGCACGTAGCGCTTCAAGCGAGACACGCCCCATCGTGGCTATAACGCGCGGCCCTATAACCTCAATCTGCCGGCGCAGGAATTCCGAGCAGTTCATTATCTCGGCGCGCGTCGGCGTGCGGTTTGCGCCCGACTCGCGGCGCGGGTTACAGAGCACCGCGTTGGTTATGAAAATTCGTGAGCGCGGAAGATTTATAGAGGCTATGAAGCGGGTAAAATTCCGTCCCGACTGGTCGCCGTAAAAGGGAATGCGCGTGCGGTCGCCGCCCTGACGGCCCGGCGCTTCGCCTATGAACATGACGGAAGCGCCCGGCGCTCCGTTCAGCTCGCTCAGGACGGCCCTGCGCCCGCACATAGACTCGCACCTGCGACAAGCGGCGGCTTCGCCGGCAAGCTCTGAAAATAGTATGGCGCTGTCGTTGTGCCGGGACATAATGGGGAATCTTAACAGAGGCGAGGGAAAGCTGCGATTTGCGGCGACTCGTTCGTTGACTAGCCGCGTTATTTGAGGCATACAAACATCTGGTCTTCATTCAAAAGGGAGGAGAGGCGCTATGGCTGACAGGAGAAGCAGAGCCGTTACTGCTGGCGAAACCGAAGAGCCCAGCAAAGCACAGCTTCAAAGGAGTATAGAAGAGACGCGCGAATCTATTTCGCAGACGGTCGAAGAGATTAAAGACACGGTCTCGGATCAATATGAATCCGTCAAGGAGACCGTCGCGGACGTGATAGGCTGGAACGAGGAGTTCAGCAAGAACCCGGTGGTCTGGGGCCTGGGCGCAATGAGCGTCGGCTTAATCCTGGGCTACAGCATAGCCGTCGTGCGCAATGACGACGGCAAGCCTTCTTCGCGAAGGCGGTCGCGGCCCGATTCGTCCGCAGACAATTTCTTCGACGGCTTGTCGCGCGTAGGCATGACGTTCGTGCTCCCGGCCGTCACCAACAAAATCAGGGACGTGTTCGGCGTAGACCTCTCGCAACAACTGCTGGGTCTGACAAGCGGCGAGCCCGAAAGACGCCAGTCGCGCCCGCGTGGAAAGACCGGCACCAAGAAAAAAGCGGCCGGTAAGAAACGAGCTACAAAAAAGCGCGGCGCAAAGTAAACCACGCGCATCACGCGAAGCAACGCTAAACAGACATTAGCTCTGTTCTGTTTTAGCGCTGCTTCGCGTGATGCGCGTGATCCCCTTTTCAGGTGGCCGCCCTCAAATCTACTTCTGAACCGTTATCTCTCGCGTCGTAGAGTTGTAATCGCCGTTGGCCACCACGTTGCCGTTCGCGTCAACAAGCTCAAGCTTGATCGTGTGCTTGCCGCTAACCCAGCCTGAGAGCCAGATTGGCTGCCACTTGTCGAGCATCCGGCCTTCGCCGCCGTCCACCGAATAACGCACGCGGTACTCGCCGCCGTCTCCCACCAGCTTAGCGTTAGAGAGCCAGAAATCTATCATTATAGGGTCGGCGTCGGCTCCCTTGTACTCGCCCTTCGGGCGGCTGTAGGTCAGCAGGGGCTTCTTCGGGTCAACGTCGCCGGCGTTGCTCGTTGCGAAGTCCTTGCCTTCGGCTGGAGCCTGCGCGCCCGCGTTCGCGTTACTGGCAGCGTTGGCGTTCGACATCACCTGCCCCGTGTTCGTAGTTGTAGGCTTCGACGCATCGCCGCCGCCCTTGACCGTAAAGGTCACAATCTGGAAGTTGCCCTCGTTCTTGTAGCTCTCGTGCCAGGGGCGAGAGGCGAAGACGCGAATCGTGTGCTTGCCTTCCGCTACGTTGCGAAGCTCGAACGGCTGATCCAGATTGTAATAGGCTTCGTAGGGCTGGTTGTCCAGGATGACGTGAATGTGCGGCCCCATCCCCGTAGCGGGGTCTTTGCCCGGCTTGTATCCCTTATCGCTGGTCAGATTCAGCTTGAGGCGAACCGTTGAGCCCGTGATTGTAGCGCCCTCTCGCGGCTCTGCTATGCGCAGCCTCGGAGAAGCCGTGTCGGCCTCGCCCAGCGCCGCCGCCTTGTCTTTCACGCCTTGCGGGCGTTCAGTGGCGGCCGTCAGATTCTGCGCGGCCGGGGTGGCCGATGCAACGGGCGCATTCGTGTTGGTCGTCGCCGTGGTGTTTGAATTCGCGTTATCCGCAGGCGCACATGCCGCGCAAAGGAGCGCGAGCGCACAGAAAAACGTTGTCGTGATAGAGGTACGCTTCAACAATCTCATCTGTCCTCCGAATGAAGTAAGCAAAGAGAGCCGGTGCAGAAGGCAGAATGAGAAGATAACTGAAGCTTGAATAGACCCTTCTTTACTTCTGCCTTCTGCACCGGCTTCTATGCTGTTTGGCTTGCGGTGTTGTCGGCGCGTGCCGTCAGGCGTCTTTCGACCGCGTCCCAGTCAATGTTGGAGAAGAACGCTTCTATGTATTTGGGTCGCTCCGCAGGCTTGTAGTCCAGTAGGAAAGCGTGCTCCCAGACATCCATCACCAGCACCGGATTAAAGCCCGAAACGTTCCCCACCTCGTGAAGCGTTATCCAGTGATTCGACAACCTGCCGTTGGCAGGGTTCTCGTAGCAGATGGCCCAGCCTACGCCGCGCATCTTTCCTACGCCTATGAAGTCAGCCTTCCAGGTGTCGTAGCTGCCGAAGCTTTCCTCCGCGGTCTTGTAGATGCGAGAGTTTCTTTCGGGGTCGCCCGAGCCCTGGCGCTTCATATTGCCGAAGTAATATTCGTGAAGCACCATGCCGTTGTACTCGAACCCCAGCCTTCTGGTCAGCTCCGAGTAGGCAGGCATCTCGTCCTGGTCTACCTTGCCGTCTTTTAGGAACTCGGAAATCCTGGCCGTCAGGTTGTTCGTCTCCTTGACGTAGCCCTCATATAGCTTGAAGTGCATCTCCAGAGTCTGATCCGAGATGCCGTTCAGCCCGCTCAAGTCGAACTGCTTGGGCTGATAGACGCTATTAAAACCCATCTTCTTTTTCAACCTCCTGAATTATGCCCCGTGATTCCGCACACGGCCGCCGCCTAATCGCAGCGGAACCGAAGAAATGATGAAATTGAATGCGAGTGACTATTTAATATTTACGCGCAAGTGTGGCGAATCCATTGAGAGGATTAGTCTTTAGTATGGCGGAAAAGAGAGCGAAGAAAAGGCCGCGGGTGATGTATGAAACAGTTTAATACATCACCCGCGGCCC
>DASVVZ010000021.1:0-7674 GCA_036389875.1 Pyrinomonadaceae bacterium | reverse complement strand
TCGGCAGTGACCCTGCGCGCGTCATGCTAGAGCTTGTCTGCTCAAACAAGCGCGCAGGGCTCACGCTTGAGCATGCTCGCGCTGCCTCGCCCTGGCTGAGCGTGGCGCTACAGGGCTTCGGAGGCCGTAAGGTGGTGCCTGCGCCCGGCCTTCTTGCCATAGGCGATGCCGCATCCTTTATAGACCCTTTCACAGGAAGCGGGATGCTGATGGCTCTTGAGAGCGGACAGATGGTGGCAGGCGTGATTGCGCGACGGCTCGAACAGCTTCGCAGTGGCGAAGGCTTCAACGGGCTTGCCGAAGATTACCGCGCTCAATACGGCGCTCGTTTCAATGCGCGCCTGCGCGTCTCGTCGCTGCTGCGGCGGGCGGCCTTTGTTCCAGGCCTGGCCGCCGCAGCTATACATCTGGCCGGCACAAGCGAGCGCCTGCGCCGCCGCCTCGCAAGAGCGACCAGGGATAAGGCTGGAGGCAGAAGGCAGAATGATGAATTAGAAGACTATTCAACCTGAGTTCTTCTTTTCATTCATCAGGCGCGCCACTGCGCCTTTTTGCACTGCTTTTTGCTTGCCACGGCCGGTTGTTTTGCGGTACAAAGGCCAAGCGCGAGAAACCGAGACAGAGAGGCGTTAAAGCCTTTATCGGCTGGCTCTCATCTGTCGGGTCATTAATGACCTCCGTTTTCAGTTCCGCTCCCGAAAGTAACGCGCGAGCCTAATCTCTAATTTACAAGAGTTTCTTTTTTGCAAACCTCTTTTCAGAAGAGCGCGGTTGAATCCGCCACCATTTTGTCTGTCGCGCTAGGGGCCGGTCACAGGCCGGATGCTGAAGAGAGAATTTGCTTTCGACCTTTTCACTCAAATCGTTCTTCCGATTCAAGGAGACTTACCATGATGCGTGTGTTCCCTACGCAGTGGGCACGAATTCCCCTTCACGTTCTTCTGCTGTTTATCGCAGTGTTTGCGTGCGCGGGCGCGGCCTTCGGCCAGGCGCAGTCAAACGCCGCAGACCTGCGCGGATTTGTGCGCGACCCGCAGGGCGCAGCCGTGGCAGGCGCCACCGTCACTGCGCGCAACTCTGCCATTAACCTTGAGCGCTCTGCCACGACCGACGCAGACGGCTTTTACCAGATTATCAACCTGACGCCGGGCGAGTACGAGGTCACGGTTGAGGCCGCGAACTTCAAGCGGGCGGTTGTGCCGAGCGTCAGGCTGACGGTGGGCCAGCGCGCAGACCTGGACATCCCGGTTGAGCTTGGCGAGATAGGCGCGACCGTCACGGTCAGTGGCGCCACCACAGAGGTCGTGGAAACCTCTCGCACGGCTGTGGCGACGACCGTAGACCAGCAGCGCATTGATAACCTGCCGATAAATGAGCGCAACTACCTGTCGTTTGCGCTGACGACCTCGACCGTCACGCGCGACAACGGGCGGCCCATAGGGCCTGCGCCGACTTCGGGCCTCAACTTCGGCGGCCAGCGCGGGCGCTCCAACCTTGTGCAGGTAGACGGCGCGGACAACACGGACAATTCCGTCAACGCCGCCCGCACCACAGTCTCACAGGAGGCCGTGCAGGAGTTTCAGGTTGTCAGCAACTCTTACGCGGCCGAGTTCGGTCGCGCCGCCGGCGGCGTCGTCAACGTCGTCACCAAAGGCGGCACGAACCAGTTACGCGGCAACGTCTTCGGCTTCCTGCGACACAAGAGCTTTCAGGCGAACAACCCATTTACGCCCGTAGAGTTCCTGCGCGCAACCACCGGAGAGGAAAGAGCCCCGTTTACGCGCGCACAGGTCGGCGCGACCCTGGGCGGCCCCTTAAATCGCGACCGCACCTTCTTCTTCGCCTCCTTCGAGCGAAGGCAGCGCAACGAATCGGGCTTCTTTACGAGCAACGTTCGCGGCGAAGGCACTCAAGCCCTGAACAGCTCCGTCACTATCCCAGCGCTTCCCGCAGCGCTCGGCGCGACCGCCGCTCTTTTCCCGACGGCGCAAACCTTCGGCAACATAACGGCGGCGCAGGCTGCCTATATCAGCGGGCTTCTGACTCAGGCGAATACTCTCTTCGGAAATCCGGCCACGGCTGCAGCAGGCGTGCAGGTGTTCGGCCTCGCGGTCAACTATGCTTACCTTGCATCCAGCGGCGGCAACACGGCACTGAACGGCACGAATCCTTTAATCGTAGCCCCGCTCGTCTCAACCGCATTTAATCCTTCGGGGCTGACTCCGATTGCTCCGGGCGCTGTGGGAACACGTTTTCTACTGAGCGGCGCGCCTGTGCCTGTCAATACCGTCAACGCGCAGGGGCAGTTCATAGCCTTCAGACCTCTACTGAACTTGCAGAGAATCTTTCCCGTCACGGATAGAACGAACTTCTCTTCGTTCCGGCTGGATCACAACATAGACAAGAGCAACCTGCTCACGTTCCGCTTCGGCTACAACACGAGCGACCTGACCGGCATACAGGTAGAGTCGCAGAACCAGTCCCTGGGACAGAACGATGTCTCGCGCACGGGCGCGCAGACCCTTCGCGACACCGCAGCCGTCATGTCCCTGAACTCGATTCTTTCGAACAACATGGTCAACGAAGCGCGCGTCAACTTCGGCGTGCGCCGCGCCACCTTCAAGTCGCAGAACGGCGACGCCGTAGCCTTCAACATCACAGGCACGGGCTTCATAGGCCGAGAGCTTTTCTCGCCGGTCATTCGCACGGAAACGCGCTACCAGTTCGCGGACAATCTGAACATAGTTGCGGGCAACCACACGTTCAAGGTTGGCGCGGACTTCAACTTCGTCAACATCCCTTCGGCAGTCTTCGAGCTGAACTTCGCGGGACTCTTTAACTTCGGCGGGCTCTCCGCCACGACCATCAACGCGGCCTTCGCCGGAGCGCCGGATTTCACGCCCACGCAGCAGTACGGCCTGGGCTTCCCCAGCAGCTTCATTGAAGGCTTTGGCAACCCCGTCAGCAAGCTCGGCAACAAGCCCATAGCCTTCTTCGCGCAGGACTCGTGGAAGATCAGGCCGAACCTGACGCTCAACTACGGCATACGATACGACGTTGAGCTGACGGATCAGATTCCGGCCGTGGCGTTCAAAGACCCGCTTTCGGGAATCAATCTTTCCGCAGCCGACATCACTGCGGCTCAGGATGTGCTGAATGTTCAGCAGGGATTCCCGCGTGACTACAACAACTGGGCTCCGCGCTTCGCGATTGCATGGGACCCCTGGAACGACGGCAAGACAGTGATTCGCGGGGCCTACGGAATCTTCTACGACCACCCGCTTCTGGCCGTGGGCTTTAACTCCGACATCGCGGACGCGGCGCAGCAGCAGCAGGCCACGCTTCTTCAGGGAAGCCCGAACCCGACCGCGCTTCTCAACGCCGTGCAGGTCTTTCAGGGAACGGTCTGCGTGCCCGGAGCCGGAACGCCCGGCATCTGCGGCGCAGGCGTTGCCACTCCTGGCGTGGCGGCTGGCACGCAGTACCAGTTCGGACGCCAGCGCTTCAACGACCAGACCTTCCCAGGCTTCGGCTCACTTCTGCCCTTCACGCTTCCAGTGTCGAAGGACTTCGAGTACGCCTATGCCAACCAGGCCAACTTCACAATCGAGCGGCAGTTGACCAGGGACATGTCCATTTCCGCAAGCTACCTGTTTGTCGGAACGCATCACCTGCCGCTGCCGATTGACGTCAACGAAGTCAGGCAGGACCTTCTGCTGGCGAACTTCCGCCGGTACGCGGGCGGGGCCGCTACAACCAACAGCCTCTCGGCGCTGCTACTGGCAGGCTCCGGCCTCTTCCCGACGACAGCGCCCGGCTCGACCTTCACCAATCCCTTAACCGGCGAGACCTTCGCCGTGGTCATTCCGGGATTGATAGTGCAGGGGCCGCGCGGTCGTGTAGTGCTGCCGTTTGCAGTGAACTTCTTCCGTCCGTCAGGCCCGAACTACTTCCTGACGGGGGCCAACGGCGTGCCGAAGGCGCTCTTCGACGCGCAGCTTGCGGGAACGCTTGCGACGCCTACGAACATCATCTCGCCTTTCGGAGATGTCAACGCGCAGTCGTCAATCGGCAATGCCAACTACAACGCGCTGAACATAGATTTGAAGAAGCGCTTTTCGAACAGCTTCCAGTTTTTGGCCAGCTATACATGGTCGCATTCGATTGACGATTCTTCAGACTTGCAGACGCTTTTGAAGCCGCAGAACAACCGCAACCTGCGGGGCGAGCGCGCCGATTCGCTCTTTGACCAGCGCCACCGCTTCGTCTTCAGCGCTGTGATTATGTCGCCCACAGAGTGGCGCGGCGCATCGGGCTGGCGCAAGGCCTTCGCGGACTTCATCCTCGCGCCCATCTTTGAAATCTCATCGGGCCGCCCGTTCAACATACTGAGCGGCGCTGACCAGAACGTAGACCTTCAGGGCACGAACGAGCGTCCGAGCGTTACGGCCAGCGGACTTCTGGTTCTTCCGCCGTTCCTATCGGAGGGTGGAAGCCTTCCGCGCAACTTCGGCATCACTCACTCGTACGCTTCGTTCGACATGCGCCTGGCGCGCGTCATACGCTTCGGCGAGCGCACGAACCTTGAGATAATTGCCGAAGGCTTTAACCTCTTCAACCGCTTCAACGAGGCCGCCGCGACACCGTTCTTCCAGGACGTCAACGCCTTTGGCCAGCGAGCCTCCAACGGTCGCTACTACAGCCGCCCGACGGCTGCCTTCGACCCGAGACAGTTCCAGTTCGGCCTCAAGCTGAACTTTTAACTTGCGGTGCGACTGGAAGCATGAGTTTGTCTAAGCGGCAAACTCCTGCTTCCAAAAGCTTGCCGCTTAATACAAACTCAAAAAGGCGGGTTAGCTATTAGCTAACCCGCCTTTTTCTCAGAGTCCAGTAACTCACGACTTTCGCTTATGCGAAAGACACCGGGTAGTGCGCCGCCCTTGGCTAAATGTTTGCCGCCGGAGATCGTCCAGAGAGGCCGCTACGGGATGCGGCCGCCCCGCATTAATAACCATTAGCAATAATTAACATTTCTAAAGGTCTTCTTCACAAATTTCATTCAATAATTCCAGCCATAGTTTTAGACGTCACGCCCGGGCGAGAGTTTCGGCCCACTAACTCTCGCCCCTGTGCAGGTAGGTTCTGGTTTCACCCGAGGGTCATGCAATCAAACTGTTAGAAGCAACACAGAGTTGCGCGTTCCGAGGAGCGGCTTGCTTTAGCCGCTCACGACCCGGAACTACAGGACGGGTTCCATCTACAGGTAAAACGTGGCGTTTTGTCAGTATGTCTTCGTAGAAATGATCCATTTGGATTGCTTTGCTTACATATGTTTTAGCCGATGATTGCGGCTAACAGGACAAATTACAGGAGCCTCCGCCATGACGTTCCCCTACCGTCTCTCGCTCTTCACCTTATTGTTCTCCCTGTCGCTCGCTGGCATATTTGTTTTCCCATCAGCCCTTTCATTTAAAGTAACTGCATCAAGCGCCGCAGGGGGGAATGCTCCGGGCAAGACGGCCACCGCCGGGAAGAGTGGAAAGGCGGCGCAGGCTCGCCAGGGGGCCGTTGCCTCTGAACGGTCGGACGGCGGGCCCGCAGTATTGGCAGAATCTAACAGGATACTTAGCGGCCTTAATAATATCGCTAACTCTGATCCGAAGCTCGGCTGGCAGACGGCGTTTATTGGACAGGGGACGAACGACGGCTGGTACAACGCCCCACTGGCGAGTTACGGACTCTTCAATCTCAGCAGCCCGCTTGCACCCATTGCTGGAACCGTCAAGGTGACGCCTTCGAACGTGACGGCATCCGCCGTCTACAATGCGTCGAGCGGGGCTGCTAATGCGGTGGACGGCAATCTGAGCACGGCCTGGGTGTCGGGCGGGAACGCGCCGCAGTGGATACAGCTTGACCTGGGGAAAGCGTACACGCTCTCGTCTGTGCGGCTGAACGTGACTCAGTCCCCGGGCGGGGCGACGACGCATCAGGTCTATGGGGGGCCTGCGCCCGACCAGCTGGCGCTTCTAGGGACTCTCTCCGGCACGACGCAGAACGGACAGTGGCTGACGCTGGAGTCGGCGGCCGCGAACGTCCGCTACCTGCGGGTGTCGACCGTGAGCAGCCCTTCCTGGGTGGGATGGACAGAGATAGAGGTCTACGCCTCTGTCGACGACGCGTTCTATACTGGCAGACCTCTTTCCATCCCGGGAACCATAGAGACAGAGAACTTCGACAACGGGGGGGAGGGAGTGGGCTATCACGACACGACTCCCGGGACGACCGGACAGGACTTTGACCAGCCTGCCCCCTACCCTGTCCCCTCCTACCGCCAGCCTACGGACGTGGACATCTACAAGTCCGTCAACTACAGCAACGGCCACCTGATTGTCGGGCAGGCCGGGGACTGGCTCAACTACACGGTCGACGTTGCCACGACGGGCAGATACACGCTCTCTGCCAAGGTCGCCTGGTTAGATACTGTCGCGGGCACTTTCCGCATTGAGGTGGACGGCGTCGACAAAACCGGCCCGATACAGGTGCCGACCACCAACGGGGCGGTGACGACGATTACGAAGCAGGGCGTGCCGCTGCCTGCCGGCCGCCACGTCGTCCGATTGGTGTGCGCGACCAACGGGCCCAACGGCTACACTGGCGGCGTAGACTCACTGACCTTCACACTGGAAGCGGCCTCGGCAGTTAACCTGGCGGCCGGCATGCCCGCCACACAATCGAGCACGGGCTGGGATTCGCCCGCGAGCCGTGCCGTTGACGGAAATACGGACGGCAACTGGTACAACGGCTCCGTCTCTCACACTGACAACAACGACCAGGCGTGGTGGCAGGTAGACCTGGGTAAGGTTTATCAACTGGAGAGGGTGAACCTCTGGCTCATGACCATCTGCTGTTCGTCCCACGGAAACTTTTATGTGAAGCTCTCTGCGGACGGGAACAACTGGACGAGTTATTACGTGGCGGGGCCCGTGGACCAGATCAGCCTCCCCGTGAACGACGCGGCACGCTACGTGAAAGTACAGTTAGTCGGGACCGGATACCTGGCCCTGGCCGAGGTTCAGGCTATGGGTTTCGGTTCGCCGACTCTGGCGAATATAGCCTCGGGCAAGCCGGTGACGCAGTCGAGCACGCTGGCTTACAACCCGCCCGGCGATGCCTTCCGTGCCGTTGACGGAAAAACGGATGGCAACTACGCCAACGGCTCTGTAACGCACACTAACTCGGAGAACCAGCCCTGGTGGCAGGTAGACCTGGGCGCGTCCCAGCCGCTCAGCAGCATCAAGCTCTGGAACCGCACGGACTGTTGCTCGGAGCGCCTTTCCAACTTCTACGTCCTGGTTTCCGACGCGCCGTTCACTTCATCTGACCTGCAAACCACACTCAAGCAGCCCGGCGTCTGGAGTTATTACACGGCGGGTAATGCGGGGGCCGTGGCGACGCTGCCGGTCAACCGGACAGGCCGGTACGTGCGCGTACAGTTGAACGGCACGGGCGTTCTTTCACTGGCGGAGGCAGAGGTCTGGGCGTTACCGCTGCTGGCCATTCCCGGCCTGATTCAGGGTGAGCGGTTCAATATCGGCGGCGAAGGCGTGGGCTATCACGACACGACTCCCGGGACGACCGGACAGGACTTTGACCAGCCTGCCCCCTACCCTGTCC
>DASVVZ010000020.1:0-5493 GCA_036389875.1 Pyrinomonadaceae bacterium | reverse complement strand
GAGAGGCTTTCGGCGGCGCAGCTCGCGGCGGTGGAAAAAGCGGCGTTCGAGGCGGCGCGCTCCGAGCTGGAGAGCAAGCTGAGGCGATGGCAGACAAAAGCCGACGAGCTTGAGAGCCAGGTGCCTTCGCGCCTTACTCTGGGCCTGGACATGACGCGCAAGGCCTATCGCTTCGGCGCTATCACTCAATCCGCCTCCGTGCCCGAGCGGGAGATACGCATAGACCCGCAGGTCGTCATGCAGGCCAACGACGAGCTGGCGGGCGAGCAGAACCCGGGCATGCAGCTCGAGCGGGGACGCTTTCTGGAAGAGCTGCTCATGCCGGACGATCTTCGCCGCCAGCTATACAACAACGCGCCGGTGGTCATGATGCTGGATTCCACGACCGCGCGCATACACTGGGAGATGGTGGCGCAGCCCGAATTGATTGCCGCCACGGGCGGCGTGGCGGTCGCGCACGAAGCCAACGAGTTCAAGGCGGACCGCTTCCTGGGAACGAGCCGGGGCTTTACGCGACAGTTGCGTACTACTTTCGCGCCGCCGCCTGAGCCGCCGCCTCCGCCGCGCAGAGTCCTTCGCGTGCTCGTCGTCGCAGACCCGGCGGAGGACGCCCACCTTCCGGGCGCGCAGGAGGAGGGCGAGGCGGTCGCAGATCTCTTCGAGAGCTACAACACTGTCTACAGTGACCGTGTGGAAGACACGCGCGTGGAGGTGGTGCGGCTGTTCGGCCCCGTAGAGGCCACCAGAACGAACGTCCTGCGCGAGCTGATGGTCAGGCAATACGACGTGCTGCACTACGCCGGCCACTGCGAGTACAACACGAAAGACCCTTCAAGCTCGGGCTGGATTTTCAGCATGGAGAAGAAGGAGCGGCTCTCTGCCAACGAGCTGAATCGAATAGACCGCATACCGAAGTTCGTCTTCTCCAACGCCTGCGAGTCCGGCATCACGCCTGACCGCTCGCGCGAGCGCACGGCCGAGCTTGCCCCCAGCTTTGCCGAAGCCTTCTTCATGCGGGGCGTGGCCAACTTCGTCTGCACCGCCTGGCCCGTGGACGATCTGGCCGCGCGCATCTTTTCGCTGACGCTCTATGGCTGGCTGCTGGGGATAAGGGCGGGAGAGGACGGCGGCTATTCCAGGGGAGAGCCAAAGCCCATGCACTACGCCATGCGGGAGGCGCGCATACAGATAGCCAACATGGAAGAGGGCGTCGCAACCTGGGGCGCTTACCAGCACTACGGCAACCCTTACTTCCAGCTCTTCAACGCGCCGCAGGACAAAGCCGTTGACGAAGCCAAGAAGACTGCGCGAAAGAAGCCTGCGAAAAGCGCCAAGAAAGCCGTAAGCCGTAAAGCCGTTAAATCGTCAACCAAATCGAGCCGTAAACGAGGATAGCCGAACATGCCGCCGCCTTATGGTGAAATCGCAGACCTTCTGAAGAATGGGGAAGTCGTGCCCTTCCTCGGAGCGGGCGTCAATTTCGGCGCTCGTCCCGCGCCCAACGCCAGGTGGGATGCCAAGGAGTCGACTTTTCTGCCGAGCGGCGTGGAGCTTTCGCGCTTTCTTGCAGACATCAGCAACTTTCCGTCTGAGAATGATGACGAGATAACTGACCTCGCGAAAGTCTCGTCCTACTTCGTGGAGACGAGCGCGCGTCGCCGCCTGCGCGAGCGGCTGCACAACATCTTCGACCGGGACTTCGAGCCCGCCAGCATTCACAACTACCTGGCGGAGATTGGCCGCAACACTCCGCTGCTGATTGTCACCACCAATTACGACGACCTGACCGAGCAGGCCTTCAATCGTCTGAATCTTCCCTACGACATGGTCATACACCCTACGGACAGAAAGGACGTGGAAGCTTCCGTGCTCTGGTGGAAGCACGGCGCAGAGGAGCCTGAAGCCGTGCCGCCCAACCAGCTCTTCATAGACCTTAAAGCGACGAACGTCATCTACAAGATGCACGGCACTGTGGACAGGGCTACGGCCAAGTGGGACTCCTACGTCATAACGGAAGACGACTACATAGATTTTCTCTCGCGCATGACGGGCCAGACGGCGGTGCCCGCGCAGTTCATGCGCCACTTTCGCACGCGCCATTTTCTCTTCCTGGGCTACGGCCTGAGGGACTGGAACCTGCGCGTCGTCCTGAAGAACCTGCGAGCGGTGCTGCCTCCCGTGGATCTAACCGGCCAGTCTGAGGGCGACGACATGGAAGAAGAGCTGCGCTCGTGGGCCATACAGTTCAGGCCCTCCGACCTTGAGACGGAGCTTTGGAACGCGCGCAAGGTGAAGATTTACGATGTGGACATAAACGAGTTCGTGGAGAAGCTGCGCGCTCGCGGCGTCTGACCCTCAACGCTCCACGGCGCGGCGGCCGCTGCTGCGGCCGCGCCCGGGAAAGCTTCCGCGCCGAGGCCATGTGCGCCCCCTGTGGAAGGAGACACGATCCATGAGCATTTCCAGATACGTAAGCATGCGCGAGATGCGCGCGCCCATCATCGTGTACTTCGAGCATCTCGTCAGCGAGTACAGCACCGTTAAGGCGCGGGTCGCGGACGCGGACGATCTGGAAACCATAGACCGGCTCAACGAAAAGAGGAAAAAGGACGATCTGTCCTGGAACGACCTTTACACCCTTGAGCTGATTCTGGCCAAGTATCGTCCGCGCGAACAGCTGCGCAGCAAAGTGATTCAACTGCGCAACGATTACAGGAGCGTGGCGGGCCAGCAGGAGTACGACGAATACATAGCCTCCAAGCCGCAGAACCTGCTGGAACCGCCAGACCCTAAGAACCCGCCCGACGCTAACGAAGAAGAACTGTCGCACCTGCTGCGCGAAGACATAAAGGACTTGCTCGGCCGCCTCTTCCTGCTATACGAAATCCTGCCCGTCCGGGAGGCGGAGCTGAAGAGATTGACGTGGCGGGCCGCGAAGATATGCCTGGGCGCGATGGTGGTGCTCTTCATCGTCGTGACCCTGATGTTCATATACGACACCGGAATTAATAACTGGAGGGAATGGAGAATACCTTCGCTTACGGTTTTCGTAGTGGTGGTGGCCGGAGCCATGGGCGGCTTCGTCAGCGCCCTTCAGCGTATACAGAGGCCGCCCAGCGGCGGCGACTCTTTTTACAACCTGGCCAGGCTGTACTACGCCTCCTACTCCGTCTTCATAGCACCGATAACGGGCGGCATCTTTGCGATACTCCTTTACCTGATGTTTACGGCAGGCGTCTTGAAGGGCAGCTTCTTCCCAAACATCTATACGCCGCCCGCAGCCTATTACGAGAATATGAACGCGGGAAAGCCTACAAACAGCCCCACGCCTGCGCCCGCGGCGCTGCCGCCTGCGGCAGTTCAGGCGACGCCGTCGCCCACGCCACAACAAAACAGAACGGGGCGACAACCCAACAGTGCAAGCGGCGTCATTACCGCCGACAACGCCAACGTCTCGCCCAACTCGAATACCGGGCCTGCGGCAAACACGGCTGCCGGCGCGTCGCAATCGAACACGGGCTCTAATGCCGGGGCGAACGCCAATCAATCTCAGGCGGGCACTGCGAAAAATGTGAATGCGGACATGGGGCCGGACACTTCCGTTACGTCTTCCGCGAAGCCAACTCCGACGCCCGCGCCGACGCCCGTGCCCGTGGCTACAAAGAGCCTTGGGATAAAGGATTTTCTTTCGCAGTCGGGGCCAGCCGGGGGCGTAGATTACGCCATGCTCATGCTCTGGTGTTTCATAGCCGGCTTTGCCGAGCGCTTTGTGCCGGACGCCCTTGACAGGTTGATTTCTCAGAAGGGCTCGGCGGGTAACAAAGCATGACGAGGAAAGAGAGGATGCGGCGGGTAAGGAGCGTTTCCGATTTTAATTATGTCTAACGGCTTGCCAGAGGATTTCTGTCCCTACAAGGGATTGCAACCATACACTGAGGCAGACCGCGCCTTCTTCTTCGGGCGCGAGAGGGATGCTGAGATAATTGCGTCCAATCTTTACGCATCGCCCCTGACGGTGCTTTACGGAGAGAGCGGCGTGGGCAAAAGCTCCGTGCTGCTGGCCGGGGTTGTGCCGCTGCTTCACCAGACACCGAACGTCGCCGTTGTTGTCTTTCGCCAGTGGCAGGATCCGCACTTCGACCACATGCTCAGGGCGGAAATCCTCAAAGCCGTAAAAGAGGCTTCGGGCAGAGACGCAGACGTGGATTCCGGTCTGCCTCTGGATGAGTTCCTGATAGCCTGCAACCGCATTCTGCGCGGCCCGATCTTTTTCCTCTTCGACCAGTTCGAAGAGTTCTTTCTATATCACGCCCCGTCCGGGGGAGCCGGGGGCTTCGACGCGGAGTGGGCGCGCTCGGTCAACCGGCAGGAGGTCGACGCAAACTTTCTAATCTCACTCAGGGAGGACAGCCTCAGCCGCCTTGACCGCTTTCGCGGCCGCATGCCGCAGCTACTGGGCAACATGCTCAGGCTAAAACATCTGGACGAAGCGGCGGGACGCACCGCCATTCGCAAGCCTTTGGAGAAATATAACGAGCTGGCCGGGGGCGGGCAGCAGCAGCCTGTGGAGATAGAAGACGCGCTGGTGCAAACCCTGCTCGACGAGATACGGGCCGGGCGCGTCACGCTCGGAGCCGCAGTCGGCCAGGCGAATACGCAGGGCGAAGCTGAAAAGGGGGCGGAGCGCATAGAGACGCCTTTCCTGCAAATGGTCTTGACGCGCCTCTGGGACGAAGAGAGGCATGAGGGCTCTCGCGTCTTAAGACAGGAGACGCTGAACCGGCTCGGCGGCGCTGAGCGCATCATACGCACGCACCTGGACAAGGTGATGGAGAAGCTTTCGGATTCAGAAAGAGTAGTCGCCGCGCAGCTCTTTCGCTTTCTGGTCACGCCCTCCGGCAGCAAGATCGCGCACACGACGAACGACCTTATCTCCTATGCAGAGATGCCGCCTGAAAATGTTGAGCCGGTGCTCGAGCTGCTCGGCTCGCCGGACGTTCGCATACTGCGTCCCATAGCTCCGCCGCCGGGCCAGGCTGAGGGCGCGCGTTACGAGATTTTTCACGACGTGCTGGCCCAGGCCGTGCTCGACTGGCGCACGCGCTACAGCCAGGAGCAGAGACGGCTCACGGCTGAAAGAGAGCTTGCGGCCGAGCGCCGTCGCGCCGAAGCCAAGCTCAGAGAGGCGCAGGCACGCACGCGCCGCCTGCGGTGGGGAGCCACAGGCTTAGGGCTCATACTGCTTATCACAGCCCTGCTTCTGATTATGGTGCTGCGCCAGAGAAGCGACATACTTCAGGCGCAGATTGACAGCCACTCGCGCGAGTTGGCCGCGTACAGCAAGGACAACTCGGACTACGACCCGGACTTAAGCCTGCTCTTGGCCATAGAGTCGGCGCGTATCAGCATGGGTACGGACGCGGTGGCCGCGCTCAAGAGGTCGCTCGTCGCGCAGCAGACCAGATTCGTGCTGCGCGGGCACGAGGCGTCCGT
>DASVVZ010000019.1:0-3837 GCA_036389875.1 Pyrinomonadaceae bacterium | reverse complement strand
AGGATGACCGAGGCACAGAGGTCTCGGTCTATCGCGCTCTGAGCCCTTTGATTTGCTCGCGGTGCGAATCAAATATTACTGAAGGTGATCTATTTACCAGGAGAAAACTGGCAAGGATAAGAATCTCCCCCTTCTGTCAGGAATGCATACCGTTCAAAACAGTTCAAACCGGCAGTTCCAGCACTCCACTGATTGAGTTTTTGCTGAAACCGGAACAGGAAACCAATAAAGCTGCATGGCGGAGGGCAATCGCTGCCAAAGTGTTTATTTCGCCTTATCTTGAAACTAACATGTAGTTTACCACCTACATAGATATTATTATGTCACACTCGCTGGAAAGTAATTTTTGATCTCCTCAATTGCCTTATCGTGCGATCCGGATAAGGTTCAGTATTGAAGCTTACGGGACACTTCAGTTCTACCGTCCGGTTCATTGCGCCAATCTGATGCTGTGGTACTAGTAAAACGCGTGGGCAGCCGGCAGTTGGTAAAAACCTTGACTTTTAATGTGGCTGTAATAGAGTCGCCTTCACGATGATCCCTGAGCGCTGGCGACAAGTCAAAGAAATCTTTCACTCCGCATTGAGCCTTAAACCTGAAGAGCGTGCGGGCTTTCTGGTCGCCGCCTGTCTGGGACAGGATTCCCTTCGTAGGGAAGTCGAATCGCTCATACGTTCTCACGAACAGACCGGGAGCTTTATTGATTCTCCGGCTTATGAACTCGCGGCCAACCTTATGATAGATGATCAAGCCGAGTTGAAGATGGGCCAGGAGATAGGCCCCTATAAGATACTCTCTCGGCTAGGCAAAGGCGGGATGGGGGAAGTTTATCTGGCCGAGGACAGAAGGCTAGACCGCAAAGTAGCTCTCAAGCTTCTTCCTTCATCCTTTTCGAAAGACGCAGATCGGCTGCGCCGCTTCGAACAGGAAGCGAAGGCTATATCGGCGTTGAATGATCCGAACATCATCACCATACATGAGATCGGTAGGCTGGATGCTCTTCATTACATCATCACCGAATATATAGACGGCCTCAGCTTGCGTCAGTACATGAAGGATAACCGGATCGATCCTAGCGAGGCGCTGGAGATTGCTATCCAGATCACGCGCGCGCTTTCGGCGGCGCACGAGGCCGGAATCATACACCGCGACATCAAGCCCGAGAACATCATGCTCAGGCGGGACGGCTACGTGAAGGTCTTGGACTTCGGGCTGGCGAAACTCGCCGCCAGTCAAACCTCTTCAGTTAACACAGAAGCCGAAACCAGAGCCTTGGTCAACACTCAGGCGGGCATGGTGATGGGTACGATCAGCTATATGTCGCCGGAGCAAGCGCGAGGGCTCCCGGTGGATGAGCGAACGGACATCTGGAGCCTTGGGGCGGTGATGTATGAAATGCTGACCGGGCGCCCTCCATTTCAAGGAGCGACGGCCAGCGATGTGCTTGCCGCCGTCTTGGAGAAAGAGCCTCCGCCGCTCGGACTCACAGAAGAAAGAAGCGCTGAGCTGGAATGGATCAGCCGGAAGGCTTTGTGTAAGGATCGTGAAGAGCGGTACCAAACGGTCAGAGAATTGCTCGGCGATCTGCGACGTTTGAAGGGCCGGCGTGAATTTGAAGCCGAGCTTGAGCGCACGGGTACGCCCGATGAAGGCCAGAAAACAGCGACTCGTAGAGAGACAGGCTCGGCCGCGCAGCCTCGAACGGTCGCGGCACGGACCGCCTCTGTTGAAAAAGGGCAGACAACGATAGAAGGGTATTTTGCCAACGGGATCAGACGGCGCAGGAAAAGTTTGTGGCTGGCTTTAGCCATCATACTTGTGCTCAGCGCGGGGCTGTTTCTACGGTTCGTCTGGCAGAGAGGAGGCGCAGCTGATGTGCCATCGAACGTGGCGGATGCGCCCCTGGTGATAAGAAGCGCGCAGGTTACTTCATGGTCCGGGCTGGATATATTCCCGGCCATCTCACCGGACGGAAATTCTCTGGCCTATAGTTCGGACCGAGGCGGAAGCTTTGAAATCTACGTCAAGCAATTGACGCCCGGTGGCCGTGAAATACAGATCACATCGGACGGCGGGCAGAATTTAGAGCCCGCGTGGTCGCCCGACGGAAAGGTCATCGCCTATTACTCAAGGAATCGAGGCGGCATCTTTGTCATACCGGCGTTTGGCGGCGTCAGCCGACGGCTGACGGAGTTTGGTTCCTACCCTTCCTGGTCGCAGGATGGTTCCCTGATTGCGTTTCAATCACACGCCATCGGCGGCGACGTCACCTCCATAGGGTCTGGAGCGATATTATCCTCGACAATCTGGACGGTCCCTTCGGCAGGCGGCACGCCCCAACAGTTAACACAGGTAGGCTCTCCGCCGGGCGGTCACGGCTCTCCTTCCTGGTCACCAGACGGAAAGCGTATCGCGTTCGGCGCCGTCGGACAGTCAGGGGAGACGAACATCTGGTCTATCAGCACACGCGGGGACCAGTTGAAGCAAATCTCAAGCAAGTTGACAGGCTTCGACCCCGCTTACTCACCTGACGGCGAGGCCATCTACTTCGCAGTGATTGAAAGGGAGTTTAATTTCGGGCTATGGAGAATACGCGTTTCGCCAGAGAGCGGCGAACCCATAGGGGAACCGGTTGAAATCCTTGACACGGGGGCCGCGCGGATCAAGCACCTATCGCTCTCCGCCGACGGAAAGAAGATCGCTTACACGGCATTAAACATTAACAGTAATCTCTGGTCCATTCCCATCTCGCCAGCCGGTGAAGCCATCGGCCCGCCCATAGCACTGACCAATGATAGGAATCACAGAAACACTTACCTGGACATCTCGCCCGACGGGAAAAGTATCGCCTACACTGCCCTACGTATTGGCGCCAACTCCGACATCTGGTTGATGGATGCCGACGGCAAAAACTTGACGCAACTGACGACCGACCCGTCCGTCGACAACAAACCGATGTGGCTGCCCGGAGGTGAGAAAATCGCTTTCGAATCATGGCGCGGCGAGCGCCACGCGCTGTGGGTGACAACGGTGAGCGGCAGTGTGGAGAAAAAGCTTCTCGACATCGAGCAGGATTGGAACAATCTGCGCATATCGCCGGACGGGAAACAAGCCGCTTTCCATTCGAGGAAAAGCGGGACGATGAACATCTGGACGGTTCCGCTCGACGGTGGAACGCCCAGACAGTTAACGTTTGATAAGGAAGGAATGGGATTCCCTTTCTGGACCCCGGATGGTAAGTACATCACAATGCAGATCAGACGAGGAGACGACACACATCTCGCAATTATGCCCGCGGGCGGAGGCGAGGTAGTGCAGTTGACCTCTGATCCGGGCCAGAGTTGGAACGGCGGTATCTCACCCGACGGCGACAAGATGCTTTTCGCAGGATTTCGTAACGGAGTCTGGAACGTCTGGTGGTTCTCGCGCTCAACCAAAGTGCAGAAGCAGGTAACGGGTAACACCAAACTGAATTCATTCTTGCGGTACCCTTTGTGGTCAGCCGGGGGCCAGATCGTTTACGAGTATGCAGAAGCAACAGGTAACATTTGGACAGTGGAATTAAGGTAAAGGCTCACAGCACAGGAGTCGCTCAATTAGCATCAGAGTAGCAGGCTAATGCCCGAATTAACCCGGCGGGAAGAATTGTATCAAGCCTTCACCCCTTGCGAATGACATGCAAACTGATTCCGCCCCGGTTGAATGAGTTGTAAGATTGCGCCGCAGATTTATTGGATTTCTCCCGTTATGCAGTTAATGGCATATTCCTTCAATTCCCCGTCGACTATTGGATCTTCATTTAAGTAAGCCTCGATTGTTTGTTCCGTCAAAGGATGA
>DASVVZ010000018.1:0-18719 GCA_036389875.1 Pyrinomonadaceae bacterium | reverse complement strand
TCTATGTCGGAAGGCACCAGATTAGGGATGCCAGGGTCCGCCCCTCCGAACATCACGTTCTCTCCGGCTCCTTCCAGATAGTTGTTGATTATCTTGAACGGGCCGGGGCCGTTCCATCCCATGATGGCCTGTGCCTCCTGCCCGCGCACCTTGAACTCGGAGATATAGGAGTTAATGATTTCCGTGTAGGCCGAGTTGAGGGCCACGCCGCGTTTGAGGCTGCCCGCAGGGTCGCCGTGAATGTAGCAGCGATCGATGACAAGGTCGTGCGGAATTTGAGCCGAAGACTTTTGAACCTGATGGTCGCCGCCCAGCCTCACAAGGTCGTAAACCAGCGCGGAGCTATCAATGGGCTTAATCTCAAGCCCTATGAGCCTGTAGTGATGCGCGCCCGCCTGGGTTTCGAGCGCGGGCTGCCCCTGTCCGGGCGAAATAATCTTGGGCATTGCGACCGCGTAAGACGGCGAGACTCGTTGATTGGCAGCAGGCAGGGACGCATCGGGCGCTAGAGTGCGTATGGTGATGAAGGCATCGCCGTTCTTGCGCGGCAGAGTGAAAGGGCCTTTGAAGACTGCGCCGGCTTCAATGTAGATGGTGTCGCCGGGTCGCGCGTCGTTGATGGCGCGTTGCAGGTCGTCGCCCGCGCGAACCGTGATAGTTCCCTTGCCTTCCGCGCCTTCGCGTGTGACCGTGCGGCGTCTCTGCTGCGCGTAGGCGCACCCGGCAGAGACAACTACAAACGCGCACAGGAGCGCCATCAACGCTCCTCTCATCTTTACTCCTGTTAAAGCCCTCTCTCTCACCTCTCGCCGATCTTTTCAAAGACGAACTCGTTGCAGCCGAGTCCTACGTGCCCGCACCTGAGCTTGATGAGGGAAAAGCCGCGCTCGCGGTAGAATTCGAAAATCTCTTCCGGCGTCGCCACTTCGTAAGGATAGCCCCCGACCCAATCAATGATGTCTCGCCAGCGATTCATCCCGCGATTGCTCTCGTACCTTGTCCAAGAGTGTACGTACTGATGCGGCTTCAAGGTCACGGCCGAGCGCAGCATCGCTTTAATCTCATCGGGCGCTATCACGGCCAGCGTGAAAGGCAGTCGAAGCGGGCGCGGCAGGTTGTTGTAGGTGCGCTTTATCCACTTCCAGCGAGCGGCCTGGCTGCCCGTGTCGTTGTAGATGGCTATGAAGAGCTTGCCGCCGGGCGCGACGGCCGTCCGGGCGTTCTCAAGCGCGCGCCACATCTGGCCCGTGTGATGAAGCACTCCCCAGGAGTAAACCACGTCGAACTTACCCAATGACTGGATGTACTCCGCGTCAAGAGCAGAGCCTTCCTCCACCTTCCAGCCGGCGTCTTCGGGGAAGAAGCGGCGGCGCAGTTCCGTCGTGCAGGCGACCGACTGCGGGTCGAAGTCGAAGGAATGCACGCGCGCGCCCAAACGTCGCGCGGCAAGGCTGAAGAGGCCGCTGCCGGAGCCTATGTCCAGAAACTTGAGGCCCTCCAAATTTTCGACCCCGAGCATATTGCGCAGAGACTTTTCGGCCTCGGCTATGCGAGTGTCGTCCAGTAGCGAGAGAAAGCGGCTCCAGTTCTCTCCGAACTTGAACCTTTCACCGCGCGCTATCTCGGTTGCGTGAGAGCTCGTCATTCTTCTGCCTTCAATATCGGTTGTGGGAATTACAACTTGTCCGTCACTCATCTTCAAATTCACCTTCTGCCAGAGCGTCAATATCGCAGATGATAGTAGAGCATTTTCGGATACTCGCCCGCGACCATCTGCCAGCCGCGAGGATTTATCCACCAGATTGCGGGGGCCGGCGACTCGCCTCCGGCCTCGGGCGCGTCAACACCGACATTCATGTCGCTTCCTTCCGTCACGCGCCGCATGGTCCACAGGGCCCTGCGCGAATGATAGGCGGAAGTAACTATGAGAACCGAGCGAAGCCCGCGACGGCCGGCGTAATCGCGAAGGCTCGCGGCCTCCGCGTACGTGCTTGAAACAACGCCCGGCAGCACCGTTATCTTTTCGGCGGGGACGCCCGCCCGGCTTAGCTCCCTGACGGCTCGCTCCACGAAGAAGGGGTTGCGCTGCTCCTCGGTTGACCAGCCTCCCTGCTGGCCGTCGTCGGTCAGGAGTATGAGAGGAGCGCGGCCCTCATTGTAGAGGCGCGCGGCGTGGCGCGCTCGCTCGACGTAGTTGCTTGAGCCGCTCAAAACCAGAATGGCGTCCGCGCGCGGCAGGCTTGCCTGAACTACCAGCGCCTCTGCCGCCACCCATGCCAGCATGAACCAGACGACAAGAAGCGGAGCTAGAAAGCGCAGGTATCCGGCGACGCGCGCGCCGCCCGCTCTCTTTCTTACTGGCTGAGAAATCATGGGAGCCATCGGTTACCAGCAGATGCCCTCGTACTCGCCCTGTTTCAGTCCGCCTTCGAAGAGGCGCACCAGGTCGATCACGAGCTGGTCATTGCGCAGCTGCGTTTCAATCTCGCGGAACTCTTCAGCCTTGTTGCCTATGATTAGGACATCGGAGTTATCCAGCACCTCTTTTATGTTGGCGCGCATCAGTTGGGAGATGTGCGGAATCTCCCGCTCTATATATTCCTTGTTCGCGCCGAAGAGCCGCGCGAGCGAAACGTCCCGGTCGTAGATTGAGAGCTGCATTCCCTTGCCTATCAGCATCTCAATCAGAGAGACCATCGGGGATTCGCGCAGGTCGTCCGTGCCCGCCTTGAAGCTGAAGCCGAGAACGCCTATGCGCTTCCTGCCCGTCTGCAAGACCATCTCGTAGGCGCGCTCGACCTGCCTGCGGTTGCTCTGAAGAATAGAAGAGAGCACGGGGACTTCCACGTCCACCTCTTTAGCCTTGTAGGTTATCGCCCTCAAATCCTTCGGAAGACACGAGCCGCCGAAGGCGAAGCCCGGCTTCAAATAATATGGCGAAAGGTTGAGCTTCTTATCCTGGCAGAAAACCTCCATCACCTCGTGGCTGTCTATGCCGAGCGCCTTGCAGACGTTGCCGATCTCGTTGGCGAACGAAACCTTAAGCGCGTGAAAGCAGTTGCAGGCGTACTTGACCATCTCCGCGGCTCGTATGCGGGTGACGTAGAGCGGCGCTTCTATCTTGCTGTAGAGGCGGCGCACGCTCTGTGCAACGTCCTCTTCGTCCGCGCCTATCAGGGTAAACGGCGGCGCGTAGAAATCCTTGAGCGAGGTTCCTTCGCGCAGGAACTCAGGGTTGATGCTGACGCCCAGGTCGCGCCCCACCTTCTTGCCCGAATAGACTTCCAGGGTAGGGATGACGACGCCCTCGATGGTGCCGGGCAGCATGGTGCTGCGAATGACGACCGTGTGCCGCTCGCGTTTCTTCTCAAGCGCCGCGCCTATCTCCTGGCAGACGCGCTTGACGTAGGTGAGGTCAAGGCTGCCGTTCTGGTGGCTCGGCGTGCCTACGCAGATGAGCGAAAGCTCCGTGTTGCGCACGGCCTCGGCCGAATCGGTCGTGGCGCGCAGGCGTCCAAGCGTCACCATCTCGCCAATCAAATCGCCCACACCGGCTTCTACTATGGGACTGCGGCCGCCGTTGATTATCTCGACTTTTGTAGAGTTGACATCGACGCCCCAGACCTCGTGCCCCTCTTTGGCAAAGCACGCGGCCGAGACGCAACCCACGTAACCCAGACCGAAAACGCTCAGTTTCATAGCTCTCCTGAAAACGGCGCGAGAGAAGGTACGCGCGCGCCGGTTATTATCGCTTAATTCCGCCAGCCTCTACTTCGCTCAAGGCTTCCCTTTCAAGACCGGAAACGACCACGCTCTCTTCAGCAGGCAAAACTTCATCCCGCTCTCTTTCCGCGCGGCCCTTCATTTGAATCGCGCCCGCGCAGATTTCAGCGAACCTCTCGGACACCCTATCCCAGCCGAAGCTTTCTCTGACGATGCGCGCGGCGCGGCGGCCCAGGTCCCGGGCGAAGCTTTCATCCTGAAGCACGCGCACGACCCCTGCGGCGAAGGCTTCCGCCTCGTCCGCCAGAATCAGCTCTTCGCCGTCCCGCACCGGCAGCCCCTCGGCCCCGACCGTCGTAGAGACAATAGGCTTCTCCATGGCCATCGCTTCGTAAATCTTGAGCCGCGTCCCGCCGCCCACACGAATAGGCACTATGTACGCGGCGGCGCGCTCCATGTATGGCCGCACGTCTTCAACGCGGCCCGTGACGATAACGGACGGATCGCGCTTGCTCAATTCGATCAAGCTCGGGTAGGGATTCCGCCCGACCACTGTCAGAGAGACGCCGGGCACGCTACGGCGTATGAGCGGCAGAATCTCTTTCGTGAAGTACTGTATGGCGTCCTCGTTCGGCAGCCAGTCCATAGAGCCCGTGAAGACTAGATTATGCGGCGAGCGCGCCGGTTCCCCGCGAGGGCGGAAAAATTCCGTATCAACGCCGGTAGGCACGTCCGCAACTTCGCTCAAAGCGTACTCGCGCTCCATCCTCAGGCGGTCTTCCTCCGAGACGGCCACTACCCGGTCGAAGCGGCGGCACGCGTCCCGCTCATAACGAAAGCTCTTTTTCCACTGGTTGCGCAGGTAGAGCTTCTTCAGAGGATTAGACTGAACCTCGTAGTGGCGCTTCCATATCATCGCCTCTACGTTGTGCTGGAAGAGCACGGTCGGCAGGTCGACTTCGAAGGGCACGTTCACGCTCGGCTGTAGAAAGTCGCAGACCAGCACGTCGAACTTCTCATCTGCTGCGAGCCGCAGAATCTCCCTTCGCATCCCTTCAGACCTGTACTTACGCATGAAGTACGGCAGGGGCGAGGCAAGGTTAAGCGCCAGCTCTGCATAAAAGCCTGCGGAGAATTTCGGCACCGTGCGATGCGGCACAGGGATGAGCCGGTCGCAGTACTCTACTGCGCGCTCTTCCGCATCGCTCGACGCAGAACGGTCGTCCAGCGTGAGATAAGTTATCTCGTGCCCCTGTCGCTTCAATTCCCTGAGCATCTGATAGGTGCGAATCTTTCCGCCTTTGTCCACGGGGTGAAGCAGTTCGGTTTTAAGCCAGAGTATGCGCAATGATTATCTCTTCTTTGCTAAAGACGGCCTTCAGCCCGCCGCCACGGTTTCCATGAGCGCGGGCTGAGGCTCGGCCCCGACTTCGCCGTCGAAGAATGTCCTGAGCCACATCTCGAAGTTGACGAGCGCCCACAGGCGCTCCGAGTGGTTCTCGCCTTTCATGTGACGCGCGACCATGCCGCGCACGAATTCCGCGTTGAAGAGCCCGCGACCCATGGCGCGCTCGCCCAGCACGTATTCATCCACCACCCGGCGGTACGGCCCGCGAAACCACGCGCCCACGGGCACAGGGAAGCCCATCTTCTTGCGCGAGAGAATCGCTTCGGGGAGCACTCCTTTCATGCTCCGGCGCAGTATGTACTTGGTGGTGAGGCCGCGCCGTATCTTCATGTGCACGGGAAGCCGGGCCGTGAACTCCACCAGCCTGTGATCCAGAAACGGCACGCGGCTCTCAATCGAAGCGGCCATGCTCATCTGGTCCTGCTTCATCAGAAGCTCCTGCAGGTAGGTCTTCATGTCGGCGTAGAGCATGCGGTTGAGGAGCGAGTCCGAATCCGCAGAGTCGAAGTAGCGCCGCATCTCCCTGTAAGGCTCAATCTCCCTCACGCGCTCCTTCGTCTCCGGCGCGAGCAGCTCAAGCTGCATCCTGCGGCGAAAGACGGCGAAGTTGTCGAAGTAGATGTTCTCAACGTCAGGCTCAAGGCAGAGGAAGGTGCGGGTCAGCTTGTGCCTGACCTTCGACTGAACCGGCAGGCTCTCTATGCGGCGGCTGAGCATTTCGCGCACACCGCGAGGCGTCCACTTCTGATAGCGCGGCCCGAGCCGCAGTTGAAGGAGCGTCTTGTAATACCGCTCGTATCCGCCCATCAGCTCGTCGCTGCCTTCGCCCGTCAGTACCACCTTGACGTGACGCGAGGCTAGGCGCGAGACGAAATAGAGAGCGACGCTGGAAGGATGAGCGAGCGGCTCGTCTTCGTGCCAGACAAGTTTCGGCAATTCCGCGAAGAAGTCTTCGGGCGAGACCACGACTTCATGATGGTCTGTCTTGAAGGCGGTGGCGACCATTCGCGCGTACTCAAGCTCGTTGGCTTCGCGCTCCGCGAAGGCGACCGAAAAAGTCTTTATCGGCTCGGCAACCATCTTGCTCATGACGGCGGCGATGGCCGAAGAATCTATCCCGCCCGAGAGAAACATTCCCAGGGGCACGTCCGCCATCAGCCTGAGCCGCACGCTCTGTTCGAAAAGCTCAGTCCATTCCCGTACGTAATCCTCGTCGCTTCGCTCCGGTTGGTTCTCGTCCTCCTGACGGAAGGTAACGTCCCAGTACTTTTCAATCCTGATTTGCCCGTCGCGCCATAGAAGCGTATGGCCGGGAAGCAGCCGCCTGACCCCTTGAAAGAGCGTCTCGTCATCCGAAGTCCCGTGATTCGCCAGGTAATCGGGCAGGGCGCGGAAATTTATCTCGGGCTTGCCACCGGCACGCGCTTCAACGAGCGCCTTAATCTCCGAAGCGAAGTAGAGCGAGCCGTCATCCGTGTGAACGTAATAGAGCGGCTTAACGCCCAGCCGGTCGCGCGCTATGAAGAGCTCGCGCCCGCGTTCGTCCCAGATGGCGAAGGCGAACATCCCGCGCAAGCGCTCTACGCAACGAGCGCCGTGCTCCTCGTAAAGGTGCAGGATGGTTTCCGTGTCGCAGTGCGTGCGGTAAGTGTGGCCCTTTGCTTCAAGCTCGGCGCGGAAGTCCGCGTGATTGTAAATCTCCCCGTTGTAGACAATATGTAACGAGCCGTCTTCGTTCGTCATGGGCTGGTGGCCGGCCGCCACGTCAACTATGCTCAGGCGGCGATGGCCGAGCCCTACTGGGCCGTTCAGATAGAGCCCTTCATCGTCCGGCCCGCGATGCGTTATCACGTCGCGCATGCGCTTCATGACGCGTTCATCCGCGCTACGGCCCGACCGGCTCGAAAATGCTATTCCGTTAATTCCACACATACTCTTTCAAACTGAGCGATGCTTACACGGCCTCCGTCATCTGTAAGCTGCTTCGCCCTGCTTCCTCATGTTGCACGGCCTTCGGCACCGCGTCTGTAAAAATCACCCGGCCCGCGCCGAAGCCGGAAATCTCCGGTCTGGATTCCGATTCCACGTACAAATCTTCTCCGACTCGACGCATGAGCAGGTATGAGATGCGCTCGGGAGCATCCAGCACCCCGCGCCCACGCAGCTCCAGGTGCCGCCCGTTAATCAAAAGAAGCTCGGACGGCGCGGGATTATCTGCCTCGAATCGCGCCCAAGCCCATTCAAAGTCGGAAGCCGCCTGTTCGGACTCGGCCCGCCGGCCGTCCGACATCAACAGCACGTCGCGCACGGGCCCCCGGCCCATCTCGAACGCGCGGCCATCGACACATTCCATCTCACGCACGAAAGCTTCGGGCACGCGCGCCGCTTCCGGCATGAGGATGGAGACGAACTCCCGCGCGCCTGCGGCCTCGGCCGAGAACTTTCCGGCGGGTGCCTTCACGCGCTGGCCGTAGCATTCGGAAACCCATCCTTCGCAGTCTTCCCAGGCTCCGTCACCGCCGAAGACGAACATCTCCAGTCGAGCGGAATCTCCCACGGACGCGCGAACGCCGCCCCGGGCCGCCTCCACCACCACTTGCGGCGCGAAATGAAAATGCAGGTCAAGGGTGTGCGCGCCTTTTGTCTCTACGCGGTCGCGCACAATCCAGTAATCATTCTTGAGAAAGAGTATGCTGCGCGAGTGCGTGACGGGCTCCTTGAGCCGCTCGTAGCCGTCGTGCGCGCCCTCGAAGAAGTCGAACCTTTCCCTGCTAATCCAGTCAATGACTCGTGCGTGCGCTACCGTTCTCCAGTCGAACGCGCCGCCCGTCAGTGATTGCGATTCATCGTCAACCGTGAGCGTGTTATGCGCGGCCGTTGAGCGAAAGAGGTCGCGCATCGCGGGCGAGCCCGTGTAAGTGTACGTGCCCGGGTCAACCAGTACTTTGCGCCCGCGCGCGGCCACGTCGAAGGAGAGCGAGTCAGCGTGCGCGTGACCATAGTTGAGGCCGCCGTGCGGGCCGCAGTCAACCAGCAGATAATTTGAATCCCGCAGCCAGCCGTCGCGCATCACGTAATAGCCGCCCCGTTCGAAAGCCCGTGACTCGTCAGCGGGCGTATGAGCGCTCAGCGCGTCGAATGCCTCTAAGCCTTCAGCGCCCAGCAGCCAGAGAGTCTCTTCGGCCGCGCTTCGGGCGACAAACTTGTAATCGCCGCGCGAGAAGAGAGCCGCGCCCGTCGAAAGAGCCGCGCGAAAATCCGCCGCCTCGCGCTCGTCCAGCATAAGGAGGCGGCCTCCGTCATCGTCCCCGAAAAACGGCGTCGTGCCGTCCGGCCTGGTGATGTACATCAGGTGGTCTAGCAGCGCTTTGAGCTTCTCTTCAACCTTCCGCCCAACCTGCTGCCCGTTCGCGCCAGAGAGCACGACGAGGTGCGTGTAGAAATCCGTAGTGTAGCGATGATAGTAGCTGGACTGCTCGAAATAGACGCCGTCCGCACGGACATGACGGTCAAGCTCTTCAAGCAGTATGCGCCCGCCCGTGTGACGCCAGCGCGCGGCCTCCCTGAACTCCGGCAAAAGCGTCCCCAGGTAAAAAAGGCCCAGTGCTTCGCCCGTGAGGTGCGTGTTCGGGCTGAAGTAGGTCGAAAGATAGGTTTCAAGATGGCGCGCGTGAAGGTATAGAAACTTCAGCACGCCCAGGAAAAGCTCGTGCGTCAGGTGCTTTGAATCCCTGAAGAAGTGCAGCGCCCACAGCCACGAGATGGCGCGGAACGAGACCTCAAGGCTGCTCGCCCAGTTAATGCCCAGCTTGGGGGGATTCTCGTCCATCCAGGATGAAAGATGACGAGCGAAAGTCTCGGCGTACAGCTCATCCTCTGTGAGCCAGTAGGCACGCCCCAGGGTTGAAAAATACTGGTGGCGATTCAGCTCCCAGGTAATCTTTTTATCTCCCGCGACCTCTGGCGACAGGTAATCTATGCGGCTCCAATGCTCAAGCGGCGTGCGCTTACCGGAGACGGGCTCCAGATGCCAGTCCGGTGACTGGCCGAAGCTCAGGTCGCGCAAGCCCAGAAGGTCGAAGCGGCCTTCGACTATTCGGCGGGCGCGGGCGACAATGGCCTCCTCCGACTGAGGCCAGCGCGCGCGCAGCAGCCTTACAGTCTCTTCGCGCCGGTCGAAGGAAGAGAAGAAGCGGGGCGCGCGGCGCGTGCGAAAGTTTTCAAGCAGTCTTTCAGACGTGACCGGCTCGCCGGAAACTGGGGCCGGGTTAATGCTCTTGAAGAATTCTACCGTTTCCGGCAAAGCGACCTGCTCAGACCAGCCGCGCCGCTCGCTATAAGCGGCCATAGCCTGACCGGCACGCACGCGCATCTCGCGCAGGCTGCGCCCGCGTAGCTTCTTCAATTTTTTCAGCGCGCTCGTCATCAACATTCACTCAAAAAAGGGTTGCGCCCCTTATCTGCCAAGGGCCTCGCCCTCCCGCTTGAGCGCCAGTTCTTCAACAGTCCCCGGCTCGCTCAGGCTTTTCAGTTCCCTGCCTCCCTCGACGCAAGCCAGCTGGCGGTAAAGCTCAAGCCACTGGCCACGCACAGACTGCCATGCGTACTTGCGGCATTCGTCATAAGCCGCACGCGCAATCTTTTCTGCGAGCGCTGGCGTTTCCAGCAGGCGCACGGCGGCCTCTGCCATAGCCTCGTGGTCGTTACGCTCGACCATCAGGCCCGTCTCTCCCTGCGTCACTATATAAGGGATGCCGCCCGCGTTCGTCGTCACCACCGGCAGCCCCGAGGCGTATGCCTCTATGATGGAGCCGGGCATGTTGTCTATGTCGGGCGAGTTCAGATAGATGTCCGCGGCGTCGTACAGCTCGTGCATGCGCGCGGGCTCCACGCGCCCCAGGAACTCTACGTTGCTCAGGTGAAGCTCTCGCGCCAGGGCCTCGAGCTCCGCTCTCTGGCTTCCATCGCCCGCCAGGACAAGCCGCGCATCCGCGAACCGCTTCTGGACGAGCGCGAAGGCTCTGAGGGTGCAGGCGACGTTATAAAGCGGCTCGAAGTTTCTATTGGAGAAGAAGACAGGCTTTAGGGGTACGCGCCTGCGGAAGCGAAAGCGCTCTGTCTCCACTATGTTGAAGATTGAGCGCGCCCGTAGATTAAAGTGCTTAAAGACATCCACCAGATAGCCCGAAGGCGCTACGATGGCGTCGGCCAGCCGCATAGTAGGCAGCGCCGTGCGCCGCCACCTTGTAAGATGGTCTTCGGCTTCGCCGCTACGGTAATTGAGAACTGTTCGCTTGCCGTAGAGGCGGCTGACCAGAAGCGCGGGCGTCGGTGCCAGCACGAAGGAGAAGTAAGAAGCGGAGAAGATGTGAACCACATCGTAACGGCGCACGCGCCGGAGAAGCGAAGCCGCGTAGAGCGCCGAAGTCAGAAGCGTGCGGACATATTTTATCTCTTGCAGCTTTCCAAAGAAGCCTGACAATCTGGGGTTAACCGGCAGGAAATCTATCTCAAGGCCGGGCTCCGCCTTAAGTCTGGCCATCAGCCGTGCGGCCTGCACGGCCTGCCCGCCCAGTATTCCGAGCGACGGGGCGACCATGAGGACACGCGTCTTACGCCCGCCCGCTGAGGGCGCTTCCGCCCGCGCGCGTTCCCTGCCCTCGCCCCCAACCGGCCTGTTTTTCTCTTCTCGCTCCGTCATCACAGAATAGCCTGTCCCTCGCCGCCCGCGTCTTCGCGCCGCGCCTCCAGCGCGCCGCTCTTAGAAAGCTTCAGCTTACCCGACGCGCGCGTCAACAAGCGCTCGTAGAGGGCTTCCGTGCGCTCAAGCTGCGCTTCGCACGAGAACTCCGTTTGAACGCGCTTCAACCCGCGCCCGCCCATCTCTCTTGCTCGCGCACGGTCTTTGAGCAGAGAGATGATTCGCGCGGCCATCGTCGCTGCATCCTCCGGCTCGACTATGTAGCCGGTCTCGCCTTCCACTATCTGCTCGGCCGCGCCTCCGACATCGGTCGCCACCACCGGGCGCGCGGCGGCCATGTACTCTACGATGGAATTTGAAAAGCCCTCCACGCCCTTCGAGCTTAAGACGCAAACCTCCGACACGGCCAGAAGGGCAGAGACCTCGGCGCAGCGCCCTATGAAGAAAGCATCGCTTTCAAGTCCAAGCTCTGAGGCCAGCGAGCGCAGGCCCTCCGTCAGCTCTCCTTCACCGGCGAGCACGAACGCTGCGTCGGGGACTTCATCGCGCACCAGCCGCGCGGCCCTGAGGAAAGTCTTCTGATCCTTCATGGGGTGGCGCATGTTGGCGACAATCGTGACGAAGCGGCGCTCCGCATCGACCGGCAGGCCGAGGCTTGCGAGCACCTCGCCGCGGTTGAAATCGGCGAGCGGGGCAACGCGCACCGTGTCCATGCCGTTATAAACCGTGACTATCTTCTCGCCCGGCACGCCGTCTCGTATAAGCTGGCGGCGCACGGCGTTCGAGTTGGCTATGATCGCATGAGCGAGGTTAAAGGCGCGCCGCTCCGTCCACTTCTGCGCCGTGGTGCGAACGCCGTCCGTTTCGCGGCGAGAGGCTATGCGGACGGGCACACGCGCCATCGCCGCCCCGGCCATCCCGAAGATGTTCGTGTAAAAGTCGTGCGTCTCCACCAGGGAAATCTCGCGCTCGCGTAAGAGACGTGCGAAGCGTCGCGCCTGCCTGAAGGCTTCAGGCTCTTTGAAGCTCTTCAAACGAAATTCCGGTATGTCTTTGAAACCCGCACGTTCTGCTTCGGCGCGCAGCACGCCCTCCGGCTTGAGGCAGGCCAGATGGACATTGTAGCGCCCGCACTCCTTCAGCAGCCGCGCAAGCTGTACCACCTGGCGCTCCGTGCCGCCCTGATTAAAGCTGTCTATGAATAGCAGAACGTTTGGTTTCATCGGTATTAAAGCTTCGCTTTCAGCATCTGTCAGAACACGGCCAGCGTGACATCATGACTCTCCGCATCCGAAGAGGATGAAGGCATCTCGCGCTCGCGCCTGAGCCAGGATTCGAGCACGAAGATGTACCAGAGCTGATTAGGCGCTTCGCCTCTCTCCACGGATTGATTGAGAAGCTCAAGCGCGGAGTCCTTTCGTATCCAGCCTTCGCGCTCAAGCAGGGAATCCTGTAGGGCCGTTTCGACCGCCGTGCGCCAGCGCCCGGCAATCCAGCGCCCGACGGGTATGCCGAAGCCGCGCTTTCTGCCGCGCGCCACGCGCTCGCCCACGCGCCGCCTGGCCACCTCACGCAGCACCGCCTTGAGGGTCCCGCGCTTCAGTCTTATCTCGAAGGGCAACCGGGCCGCGAACTCCCACAGCTCCTGGTCAAGAAATGGCGAGCGTGCTTCCAGGGCGTGATACATCGTCGCGCCGTCCACCTTCGTCATGTACTCGCCCACGAACCGCGTTCGACGGTCGTATTCGAGAAACTCTTCAAGCACCCGCCGAGCCGATTCCGGCGACCACGCAAGGGCGCGTTGCGGGACTTCGGCCTCCTGTAATCTTTCGCCCAGAAGATTGTGGCGACGATAAGCAGGCAGGCCATCGTGAGCGCAGGCCACGGCCCCCAGCCCGCCCGTGGCGTAGTTCATAAAAGAGGCCGCTCGCTTGAGGAGGCCCGTTCGCGGAAAGCTTTCCTGGGAGTTCAGCCACGCACGCGCGGCCACTCGCGGCAGAGTGCGCGCGAATCTTTCCGCCATCCAGAGATGCTTGTGCTCGGGGTATCCGAGGAACACGTCGTCGCCGCCGTCGCCCGTCAGCAACACGGTCGCCGACGATGCCACGGCCTCAGATACGCCGAGCATCCCCAGAGCTGAAGCACAGGCGAAGGGCTCGGCGTAAGCAGAGACGAGATCGCCAACGCCCGTCGCGTCATGAGCGGAAAGCTCAAGCACGCGATGCTTAATCTTCAATGAATGAGCCGTCGCCACGGCATCTTCCGTCTCGTCGAAGGGGTCGCCGGGCGTGCCTACGGTAAAGGCCGTAACGTCGCCGCCGAGGCGCGCCACGGCCCAGCAGACGAGGCTCGAATCCACGCCGCCCGAGAGAAGCGCTCCGACCGGAACATCCGCATGAAGCCTGCGCTCGACGGCGCTCAGGAAGAGTCTCTCGGTCTCTTCCACGGCTTCGTCGAAGGTAACTTTCCCGGCTACAGCGTGCGGAGGCCGCCAGTATTGTCGTTCGGTTAAGCGGCCATTTGACCATTCAAGGATGGTCGCGGCTGGGACTTTTGTGATGCCCTCGTAGATAGAGCGCTCGTCGGTGACGTATCCGAACTCAAGGTATTCAACGATCGCCTGCTCATCAATCCCGAGGCCGAAGCCGCCCGCCTTGAGAGAGCGCGCGGTCGAGGCGAAAGCTATCCGGTTGCCCTCTACGGAATAGAGAAGAGGCTTAACGCCGAGGCGGTCTCGCACCAGCGAGAGCTTTCGCGCCCGCTCGTCCCAGACGGCGAAGGCGAACATCCCGCGCAGGCGTGTGACAAGGCCGTCTATTCCCCACTCGCTGTAGCCGTGTACGAGGACTTCCGTGTCCGTTTGACTTCTGAACGCGTAGCCGCGCGTTTCAAGCTCGGCGCGAAGCTCTCGCCAGTTATAGACAGCGCCGTTGAAGACGACGCCCACAGACCCGTCTGCGGACAGCATGGGCTGGCGTCCGGCCGAGCTTAAATCGAAGATGGCAAGCCTGCGGTGGCCGAGCACGGCTTCGGGCCAGACCTCAAGCCCTGAGCCGTCCGGCCCTCTTCTCTCAAGGGCGCGCACCATCCGGCTGACGCGCGCCTGAAGCTCGCCGCCTTCACCGAATCCGACCAGACCTGCAATTCCACACATGAGAAATTTTCGCTCGTTAAAATTCCACGGACGTTACACCGGCACGGATGCCAGAGATAAGGGCTCGTCCCGCTCCGTGTCGTGTGAGTTTCGGCCCGCGCCGTCCATGAAGACGCGCTGCCACTGTTCCAGCATGAAGAGTGCCCAGAGCTGCGCGGAATGGTCGCGGCGCTTGCGCTCGTGTTCTTCCAGCAGCAGTCGCACGTAGCGCTCGTCAACGTACCCTCGCTCGCGCGTGCGCTGCTCCCGCAGGGTCTCGTGTATGCGGTCACGCAACTGGTCGTTAATCCATTCCTGTATGGGGACGCCGAAGCCCTGCTTGGGCCTGTCCAGAATCTCCGAAGGCACGAGCCCGCGCACGGCCTGCTTGAAGATGTGTTTGGTCTCAAGCCCGCGCATCTTCATTGAAGCGGGCATGCGCGCAACAGCCTCGATCAAATGATGATCGAGCAGAGGCACTCGCGCCTCCAGCGACACGGCCATGCTCATCCTGTCCACTTTTGTCAGGATGTCGCCCGGCAGGTATGTCTTGCTGTCCAGATAGAGCATGCGGTCCAGCGGCTCGTCGGTTCGGACGCTCGCGGCTAACTCGCGGTAACGCGCGACGGCGCTTTCCCGTCCCTGAAGCCGGCGGCGAAAGTCCTCGGTGTAGAGCGACGGCTTGTTCAGCTCTGAGAAGACGGAAACGCTGTCTATGTAACGATCTATGGGGTCAAGCGCGACGTTGTAGAGAAAGTTTCGCCCCCATGCTCCGTGCGGGAGACTCCGGCTCAAGGGGCGCATCACCCCGCGCCTGAGCGCGCCGGGCAGGTGCGCGAAGCGGCTCCTCTGGCGGTCTATGCCGTAGCGCGTGTAGCCCGCGAAAAGCTCGTCGCCGCCGTCGCCTGAAAGCACCACCTTGACGTGCTCGCGCGCAAGCTTCGAGACCATGTAGGTAGGGATGGCGGAAGAGTCCGCGAACGGCTCGTCGAAATGCCATGCCAGCTCGTCCACTATGTTGCAGATGTCGGGCGTGACTATGAACTCGTGATGGTCTGTCCCGAAATGTTTGGCAGCTATGCGCGCGTATTTAAGCTCGCTGTAGCTGTCCTCGTGAAACCCTATGGAGAAGGTTTTGACGGGTTGAGCGGTGTGGCGGGACATGAAGCCGACGACCGCAGAGGAGTCCACGCCGCCCGAAAGAAAGGCCCCGAGCGGCACGTCCGCCACCAGCCGCAGGCGCACGGCTTCGTCCAGCAGCTCGCCCAGTTCTTCCAGATAATCGGCTTCCGAGCGAGGCGCGCTTTCATGCTCAAACGGAAAATCCCAGTACTGTTCGATGCCTACCCGCCCGTCTTTGTAAGTCAGGTGATGGCCGGGCGGCAATTTCCGCACGCCGCGAAAGATGGAGAGCGGGTCGGGGACGTAGCCGAAGGTTAGATAAGCATCGAGCGCTTCCACGTCCAGCTCGCGCTCCACTTCACCATGCTCCAGCAGAGACTTCAGCTCGGAGCCGAAGACCAGAGTGCCGGAAGATGTGAGCGTGTAATAGAGAGGCTTTTTGCCCGCCCGGTCGCGCGCTATGAAGAGCTCTCCCTTTCGCTCGTCCCAGATGGCGAAGGCGAACATCCCGCGCAAGCGCTCTACGCAACGAGCGCCGTGCTCTTCGTAAAGATGTACGATCGATTCAGTGTCGGAATGCGTGTGAAAGCGGTGGCCCTTTGCTTCAAGCTCTCGTTGCAGCTCGCGGTAGTTGTAAATCTCTCCGTTGAAGACGACGGAGACCGCAGGGTCGCAGCCCGAAATGGGCTGGTGTCCGCCCGCCAGGTCTATGATGGAGAGGCGGCGCATGCCGAGCGCAGTGCCTTCGCGCACCATCACGCCCTGGTCGTCAGGGCCGCGATGGCTTATGCGGCGGCACATGCGGTCAAGCAGCTCGGCGCGCATGGGCCCGAGCCCCGGCGTAGCCTCCCTTTGCCTCTCAACAAATCCTGCTATGCCACACATATTTCACAAATTACAGAGGCGCTGGGCCGCGCGTGCCCGAACGCGACGGGCTCCAGCGCAAGCTCTTGCCCGGCTTTAAGCTACCACAAATGCGTAGGTGTTACGACCAGATTCAGCGGAGGCCAACTGGCGCGGTAAGGCTCGGGCGCACGAGTCGCTCACTTAATCCTCTCCATACAATTTTGAAACGTCTGATTGTTACTTCAAGGTGAGCCTGTCTTAATGGATGGCTTGCTGACGTTCGGGGGCAAGACCTCTGGGGGCAAATCGTAAGGAGCAAGCCTCTCATGCTTGCCCCTACGGCTAAACATAATAACAGCAACACGCCTTGAACTACAACGCTTTTGTTTGGCGCGGGTTGTTAAACATACGAGGGTAGGGTCAACCGGGCCGGGAGGAGAGAAAAAGCTCAGGGCTCACGCCGCTCGGCTTCGGCGGAAGGGGTCATGGGGGATTGGCCGCCCGTCTCCGTTTGCGGCACGGGCCTGGAAGAGAATTTCGACCGAAGCTCCGTCTTTAGAAGATGAAGGGCCCTTTGCGGGCGCGTGAAAAGCGTAGGGCAGGTGGAGAGGGCCGAGCGCGCAGCTATCTCCGCCAGCCCCCACTCGCCTTCGGCGGCGAGCTTCTGCGAGGCCAGATACTGGCAATGGCCGCCCGACCAGCAGTGCTCAAGGTAGCCTTTCCAGCCGAGCCTGGGCCATACGCCAAAGAGCGAGCGCTCCATTGAAAGGCTTTTACGCGGCGTCCGCAGCGCCTTCTCGTAGATTTTCAAATAATCACGGGTCATTCTCTCAAGACTGAACTCCTCGCGCGCAAACTTTTCACACGCCGAGCGCCGCCGGCGCATCTCGTCCGCGTCGCCCAGAGTCTTTATGATAAGAGCGGCCAACTCCTCAGCTTCCATCTCGAACGGGTAGAGAAGGCCGCCGTGCTCGGCACTGATGCATTCGTTTACGCCGCGCACGTCAGGCCCTATCGCGGGACACCCTGCGGATTGCGCTTCGAGCAGGGTCAGGGGCAGCCCCTCGAAGCTGGACGTGGACAGCACGCAGCCGCCGCTTGCCGCCACCTCAAGATAAAAGCCCGCCATCTTCTCCACCGGCACAGCGCCCCAGAAATCCGCTATGGGCTTCAAAGTACTGGCCGCTTCGGGCGCAACCTTCGAGACTTCATCGGGGCCGTAAGGCTCCACCAGGCGAAGGCTCAGTCCGGCTTCATGAAGAAAGGGCGCGAGGGCGGCCAGCTTGTCTATGCGCTTCTGCTCTACGTTGATGCCGCGCCCTATCCAGGCCACAATCGGCGGCCCCTTCGTTTCCATGACCTCTGCCGCCTTGAATCGTTCGGTGTCGATTCCGTTGAGGACTGTCTGAACGGGCACGCCGGTCTCGGCCTCCTGCTCTACGGCCTCCCACCTTGAGCAGCTGACCAGCGCATCCGAATTCAAAGGATTCCAGGTAGGCACGTTGCGCCCGTGAGAAGTGAGCACGAGCTTTACGCCGAGCGAGCGAACCGCCGCTATCCCCGTGTGCCAGTCCGTGCTGTTGGCGTGAATCAGGTCGAAGCCTTTCGAGCGGACGAGTTTGAGCAAATCCGCCAGGTCGCCGAAGTGCGCGGTCACATCTTCCGGCAGGTGCTGCTCCATGGGGCCGTGGGTGAAGAAGAATAGCTCGCAGTCGTGGCCGCGCGCGCGCAGCATGGAGGAGAGAGAGACCATCCAGGTCTCCACGCCCCCCATGATGCAGCCCTCGTTGGCCAGCAGTATCTTCATCTTAATGGCTTCAGTCCTTGACCCTGAAGACCGTGCAATAGAGCTTTCTTCCGGCGTGCTTCACGAATCCTCGCGGATAGTACCTCAAGACCATGCCTATGCCGCGCAGCGCCTCCAGGCGCTGTCCAGGCGTGCGAAGCTGCGCCCTCACCTTTTCCACTATCCACTCGCCGTAGCGATATTTCCAGTAACGACGCCCGCGCCTGTACGCCCTCTCATACTTTTTGTTGCCCTTCACAAAGGGCCACTGCGCGCGGTGGACTGTGAGCGTGGACTTCAACATGGTGGTGGCGTTGCGCGACAGGCTTGAGCCGTGTTCGCGGTAGACCACGACCGCGTGCTCGTGGCAATAAACGGACGCCTCCCTGGCTATGCGCAGGTACAGGTCATAGTCCTCAGAGCCCTTCATCTCCATAGAAATGTTGAAGCAGCCGGCCCGTTCAAGAACAGGTCGGCGGAACATCACCGCCCCCGGCGTCCAGATGTAGTTCTCGTGCAGCAGCGCAAGGTAATGCTCTTTCTCAACGCATGGCCAATGAGTGACGGGACGAGGCTCGCCCGCAGGCCCCATCGCGCGGCAGTGGCCGGAGACGAAGGCGTAGTCGGGATGAGCTTCCAGAAGACGCACGCCTATCTCAAGCGCTTCCGGCAGAAGATGGTCGTCGGAATCCAGAAAGACTATGTAGTCGCCCAGGCTCTCACCAAAGCCACGGTTGCGCCCGACGGCGGGACGGCCCTGATTCTCCTGGCTGAGCAGCTTGACTTCCGCATAGCGCCGGGCCACCTCCGGCGTGTCGTCAGTGGAGCCGTCATCGATGACTATTATCTCAAAGTGCGGGTAGGTCTGGTTGAGGACACTTTCTATGGTTTCGCCAAGGTAGTGGCCCTGGTTATAACAGGGGATAATGACCGAGACGAGCGGAGAGTCTCGCCCGTCCCGGTCTCTACTTTTAACGGGGCTTGCATCCATACCTTCGGG